>VBDM01000102.1 GCA_005881355.1 Betaproteobacteria bacterium | reverse complement strand
TTCCTGGCAGAACGACGATACGCCCGAGGCGATGGGCAAGGTGATGCAGGACCAGGGCATCACCGACGTGTACGTGATGGCGCCGAACTACGCGGCCGGCAAGGACATGGTGAACGGGTTCAAGCGCTCCTACAAAGGGCGCATCGTCGACGAGGTCTATACGCGGCTCGGGCAAACCGACTACCAGGCGGAGCTCTCCCAGCTGCGCTCCAAGAACCCGAAGGCGGTTTTCGTTTTCTATCCGGGCGGCATGGGCATCTCGTTCCTCAGGCAGTACTCGGAGGCAGGGCTTCGCGGGCAGTTCCCGCTGTATTCGGTGTATACGGTGGACGAGATCTCGATCCCTGCGGTGAAGCACGCGGCGCTCGGCCAGTACGAGACCCGCTACTGGAGCCCGGACCTGAAGAATCCGGCGAACCAGAGGTACGTCTCGGACTACCGCAAGAAATACGGCAAGATGCCGGTCTTCTACGGAGCGCAGAGCTACGACGGCATCCTGCTGATCGATTCGGCGGTGCGCGCAGTGAAAGGCAATCTCTCGGACAAGAAGGGCATGGTCGCGGCGATGAAGAAGGCAGACTTCGCTTCCACGCGCGGCAAGTTCACCTACAACACCAATCACTTCCCGATCCAGAACTTCTACCTGCTCAAGGCGGTTGCGGGGTCGACGCCCGGCGACGATCCGGTGATGGAGATCCAGAAAACGGTCTTTACCAACCACAGGGACTCCTACAGCAAGGAATGTGGAATGAAGTAGTAGCCGCGGCGGCCCTTCTGCAACGATACAGGGGCGCGGTCTGACCGCGCCCCTGTTGTTTCTCGCATGGATATCGTCCTCGTCCTCGAGCAGGCCCTCAACGGGCTGCAGCTCGGGGTGATGCTGTTCCTGATGGCGGCGGGGCTCACGCTCGTCTTCGGCATCATGAACCTGGTGAACCTCGCGCACGGCTCGTTCTACATGGTGGGTGCCTACCTCGCGACCTACTTCTACCAACTGACCGGCTCATTCACGTTCGGCGCGCTGCTCGGCCTCGCAGGAACGCTGGCGGTGGGGATCGTCGTCGAGTTGGTGGCCCTGCGTACGCTCTACGAGCGCGACCATCTTGACCAGGTGCTCGCCACATTCGGCCTGATCCTGTTTTTCAACGAACTGATGGCGATCCTCTGGGGCCGTGCGGCGATCTACGCCACCCTTCCCGACTACCTGTCGGGGCACGTGGAGCTTTTCGCGGGCGTGCGCTATCCCCTCTACCGTCTGGTGATCATCGCTGTCGGGCTCGCGGTAGCGGGCCTGCTCTGGTTCGTGGTCGCGCGCACGCGCCTCGGAATGCTGATCCGCGCCGGGGCGTCCAATCGTACGATGGTGGCGGCGCTCGGGGTCAACATCCGCCTGCTCTACACGCTCGTGTTCGGCGCAGGCGCCGCCCTCGCCGGGCTTGCGGGCCTCATGTCGGGCCCGATCCACGTGGTGCAGCCGGGGATGGGTGAGCTGATCTTGATCGAGGTGTTTGTCGTTATCGTAATTGGCGGCATCGGCTCGATCCGCGGCGCGCTCGCAGGCGCTCTCATCGTCGGCATGGTGGATACGCTCGGCCGGGCGTTCGTTCGGCCGATGCTCGCGACCGTGCTCTCGCCGAGCGCCGCCGACACCGCCGGCCCGGCGCTCGCCTCCATGCTGATCTACCTGCTGATGGCGGTCGTGCTCGCGCTGCGGCCGCAGGGGCTGTTTCCCGCGCGCTCATGAACTCCCGCACCCGCGCGATCGTCCTGGCGACGGGCCTCGCTGTTCTCGCGGCGGTGCCGCCGGTCGCGGGGCTGCTCAACCAGCCCTTCTACCTGGATCTCGTCCGCCGCATCATGATCTTCGCCATCGCGGCGCTGAGCCTCAATCTGATTCTCGGCTACGGCGGCATGATCTCGTTCGGGCACGCCGCGTACCTCGGAATCGGCGCCTACGCCGTGGGCGTGCTCGCGCACTACGGGATCGACAACGGCTTTTTGCAATGGGCGCTTGCCATCGGTGCGTCCGCGCTGGTGGCGCTCGTGATCGGGGCGGTTTCGATCCGCACGAGCGGCGTCTACTTCATCATGATCACGCTGGCGTTCACGCAAATGCTGTACTACCTCGGCATCTCGGTCGAGGAGTTCGGCGGCGACGACGGCATGCGCCTCGCGGCCAAGAGCCAATTCGGGCTCATCGATCTCAACGACGGCAATGCGTTCTATTACCTGGTGCTCGCCGTCTTGGTGCTGTTCCTCTTCCTCGGGCACCGGCTCGTCAACTCCCGTTTCGGCATGGTGATCCGCGCCGCGAGATCGAACGAGGCGCGCACGCGCTCGATCGGCTTCTCGCCGTACCCGTACCGGCTAGCGGCATTCGTAATTGCCGGCGCGATGTGCGGGCTCGCAGGCGCGCTGCTCGTCAACCACACCGCGTACCTCACCCCCGAGTTCATGAACTGGACGCGCTCCGGCGAGCTCATGTTCATGGTGATCCTCGGCGGCACGGCGAGCATCGCAGGCCCGGTGCTCGGTGCGTTCGCACTGCTCTTGGTCGAGGACGCGCTGTCGGGCTGGACGCAGCACTGGCAGCTGATCCTGGGTCCGTTGCTGGTGCTGTCGGTGCTTTTTTTCAGGCGCGGCCTCGCGGGACTGCTCTTCGGCAAGAATGAATAACAACCTGCTCGAAGTCCGCGGCCTCACCAAGAGCTTCGGCGCGCTGCTCGCAAGCGACGACATCGACCTCGAAGTGCGGGAAGGCGAGACGCACGCGATCATCGGGCCGAACGGCGCGGGCAAGACCACGCTGATCAGCCAGCTTGCGGGCAACCTGCTTCCGGACCGGGGCCGGGTGCGCTTCGCGGGCGAGGACATCACCGCGCTTTCGGCGCCGGCGCGCTCGCACCGAGGCTTCGCGCGCTCGTTCCAGATCACCAGCATTTATCGCGATTTCACCGCGCTCGAGAACGTGATGCTCGCGGTGCAGGCGCACGCCGGCTCGAGCTTCCGCTTCTGGGGCTCGGCGCGCGCCGAGCGCGCGCTGCAGGAGCCCGCGCGGCGGGTGCTCGAGGAGGTGGGCCTGGGCGCGCGCACCGGGCTGCCGGGAGGGAACCTCGCGCACGGCGAGCAACGTCAGCTCGAGGTCGCGATGGCGCTCGCGACGCGCCCGCGGCTGATGTTGCTCGACGAGCCGGTCGCCGGCATGGGGGCCGAGGAGACGCAGCGCATGGTCGGGCTGATCTCCACCCTCAAGGGGGGCAAGACCATCATCCTGGTCGAGCACGACATGGACGCGGTATTCTCCCTCGCGGACCGCGTCTCGGTGCTGGTGTACGGCCGCATCGTCGCCACCGGCACGCCCGAGGAGATCCGCACCAACGCCGAAGTGCGGCGCGCCTACCTGGGCGATGAGGTCGCGGCGTGATGCTCGAGGTCGAAGCGCTGGCGACCGCATACGGGCAGAGCCAGGTCCTGTTCGGCGTCTCGTTCGGCGTGCGCGCGGGCGAAGTGGCGACCTTGCTCGGCCGCAACGGCATGGGAAAGACCACCACGGTGCGCTCGATCATGGGCATGGTGCCCATCCGGGGAGGCGCGATCACGTTCGAGGGCAGGCCGCTGCAGGGCCTGCCCTCGTATCTCGTGGCGCAGGCGGGGATCGGCCTGGTGCCCGAGGGGCGGCAGGTGTTTCCCAATCTGACGGTGCGCGAAAATCTCCTGGCGGCTGCGGCCGATCGCTTCCGGCGCGCCGATCCCTGGACGCTCGACAAAATATTCGCGCTCTTTCCGCAGCTCGCCGGGCGGCGCGGACACTTCGGCAGCCAGCTCTCCGGCGGCGAGCAGCAAATGCTCGCGATCGGGCGCGCCCTGATGACCAATCCGCGCATGCTCATCCTCGACGAGGCCACCGAGGGCCTCGCGCCGCTCGTCTGCATCGAGATCTACCGCGCCATCGAGAGCCTCAAGGCCTCGGGCCTGGCTATCCTCATCATCGACAAGAACCTGAGGGCCCTGACGCGCACCGCCGACCGGCACTACGTCCTGGAGAAGGGCCGCGTCGTCTGGAGCGGAGTTTCCTCCGAGCTGGTCGCCGATCGCGACGCGCAGCACCGGTACCTGGGGGTCTGACGGACTTCTGATGTTCGCCGCCGGGGCGGCTGTCTCCCTGCGTACCGGAGTCGATTCCGACAGCTGCAACGGTTGCGCGGTTTCCGGCGAGCGGCTAACCTCGCGCGAGTGAAAGGGGAGTTCGAACTTGCGAAAAGCCGTCTGGACGGCGTTGTGCGTGCTTTTTTGTGCGGCGCCGGCATTCGCACAGGAGTACCCGCGCGTCGAGCTGGTGTATCAGTACATACCTTTCGACAGAACGTGCGAGCAGTGGCGCAACATCAGGATCGACGGCCGTCAAGAGCAGCTCCAGGAAATCATCGCGTGGGACAGCGCTGCGGAAAACCCGATTTACGGGCGAGGGTGGCAAATCGTCAACGACATCGAAGGTCACCAGGCGTTCGTGGAGGAGCTCAAGGCCTTTTCGCGCGCGTCGCAGAAATGAGCGAAGCCCCGGACCCGGGCTCCGATCTTG
>VBDM01000101.1 GCA_005881355.1 Betaproteobacteria bacterium | reverse complement strand
AAGCATCGACATCTCCAATCAGAACGTGCTGCTCGCCGGAGCGAGGTTTCGCCAGGCGCAAGCCTTGGCGGCCCAGTCGCGCGCCGCGCTCTTCCCGACGCTCGACGCCAACGCCTCGATCACGCGCAGCCGCTCGCCGACCGGCTTGATCGGCGGCACCACCGCGGGCCGCATCATCGACAACCGCTCGGTGGCGCTCAATTCCTCCTGGGAAATCGATCTGTGGGGCCGCCTGCGCCGTGCGCTCGAGTCGAGCGCGGCGGGCGCGCAGGCGAGCGCGGCCGATCTCGCCGCGGCGCGCCTCTCGGCGCAGGCCGAGCTCGCTTCGAGCTATTTCCAGTTGCGGGTGCTGGACGCGCAGAAGCAGCTCCTCGACGACACCGTGACCGCCTTCGACAAGTCGCTCGAGCTCACCCGCAATCGCTACGCGGCGGGCGTCGCCGCCAAGGTGGACGTGGTGCAGGCCGAGACGCAGCTGAAGAGCACTCAGGCCCAGGCGATCGATACCGGCGTGCAGCGCGCGCAGCTGGAGCACGCGATCGCGGTCCTCATCGGCAAGCTGCCCTCCGAGCTCTCCATCGCGCCCGTGCCGCTCGCGGTGACGATGCCGCGCGTTCCGCTCGGCCTGCCCTCGGAGCTGCTCGAGCGCCGGCCCGACGTCGCCGCCGCCGAGCGCCGCGCCGCTAGCGCGAACGCGCAGATCGGCGTCGCGAAGGCCGCGTACTTTCCGTCGCTCACGCTCTCGGCGGGCGGCGGTTTCCGCAGCGCGAGCGCCACGGATCTGTTCACCGCGCCGAGCCGCTTCTGGTCGATCGGCCCGGCGCTCGCGCAATCCATCTTCGACGCCGGCCTGCGGAGCGCGCAGACCGAGCAGGCGATCGCGGCCTACGATGCGACCGTCGCCGAGTATCGCCAGGCCGTGCTCGCCGGGTTCCAGGAGGTCGAGGACAACCTCGCGGCGCTGCGCATCCTCGAGGAGGAGGCGAAGGTGCAGGACGAGGCCGTGCGCGCAGCCCGCGAGTCCGTGGCGCTCACGACCAACCAGTACAAGGCGGGCATCGTGAGCTACATCAACGTGGTGACGGTGCAGACCACCCAGCTCAGCAACGAGCGCACCGCGGTCGGCATTCTCGGCCGGCGGCTCGTCGCGGCCGCGACCCTCGTCAAGGCGCTGGGCGGCGGGTGGAGCGCGGCGGAGCTGTCGGCGGCGAAGTAGTGGGGCGGGAGGGCGAATCTCGCATGCTAAAATACCGTTTCACCCGCGGCTTCAACGAGAAATGTTCAATCCCAACAAGACCCTGCATCAAGTCGATCCGGAGCTGTTTGCGGCCATCCAGCAGGAACACCAGCGCCAGGAAGACCACGTCGAGCTGATCGCCTCGGAGAACTACGTCAGCCCCGCGGTGCTCGCCGCTCAAGGGTCGCAGCTCACCAACAAGTACGCGGAAGGGTACCCGGGCAAGCGCTACTATGGCGGCTGCCAGTTCGTCGATATCGCCGAGCAGCTCGCGATCGACCGCGCGAAGAAATTGTTCGCGGCAGAGTACGCCAACGTTCAGCCGCACTCGGGCGCGCAGGCGAACCAGGCCGCGTACCTTTCGGTGCTGAAGCCCGGCGACGCGATCCTCGGCATGTCGCTCGCCCACGGTGGGCACCTTACGCACGGCGCCTCGGTGAACCTGAGCGGAAAACTTTTCCAGGCGCACGCCTACGGCCTGGACGCGGACGAGCGCATCGACTACGACGAGGTCGAGCGGCTCGCGGACGCGCACCGCCCGCACATGATCGTCGCCGGCGCTTCTTCGTATTCGCGAGTCATCGACTGGAAGCGCTTTCGCGGGATCGCCGACCGCTTCGGCGCCTGCCTCATGGCCGACGTCGCGCACTACGCCGGGCTGATCGTCACCGGTCTCTACCCCAGCCCGGTCGGCATCGCGCACCTCGTCACGAGCACGACGCACAAGACGCTGCGCGGCCCCCGCGGCGGGCTCATCCTCGCGGGAGCCGAACACGAGAAGGCCCTCAACGCGACGGTCTTTCCGAACCTGCAGGGCGGGCCGCTGATGCACGTCATCGCCGCCAAGGCGGTCGCCTTCAAGGAGGCGCTCGAGCCGGGGTTCCGCGACTACCAGAAGCAGGTGATCGCGAACGCAAGAGCGATGGCGAAGGCGCTGCAGGAGCGGGGCCTGCGCATCGTCTCGGGCGGCACCGACTGCCACATGTTCCTCGTCGACCTGCGCGCGAAGCTCGTCACCGGCAAGGACGCCGAAGTCGCGCTCGGCCGCGCGCACATCACGGTCAACAAGAACGCCATTCCGAACGACCCGGAAAAACCCACCGTGACGAGCGGCATCCGCCTGGGCTCGCCCGCGATGACCACGCGCGGGTTCCGCGAAGCCGAGGCCGAGCACATGGGCAGGCTGATCGCCGACGTGCTCGAGGCCCCGCAGGACGAAAAAACGCTGAAGCGCGCGGCAGCCGAGGCCAAGGAGCTTTGCGCCCGCTTCCCGGTTTACCGCGCGGCCGAAGCCGCCGGCGCGCAGCGCGTGGCCGCGGTCTAGCAGGAACAGCACGGTGAAATGCCCGTTCTGCAAGGCCGAGGACACCGCGGTGATCGACTCGCGCGAGTCCGAGGACGGCGACAGCACGCGCCGGCGGCGCCAGTGCGAGTCCTGCGGCAAGCGCTTCACCACCTACGAGCGCGTCGAGCTCTCGATGCCCATGGTGGTCAAGACCAACGGCACCCGCGTTCCCTACGACGGGGAGAAGATCCGCACCGGCTTTATGCGCGCATTGCATAAACGACCTGTTCCAACGGAATACGTGGACCAGGCGATCAACCGGATCGAGCAGCGCATCCTCGCGCTCGGCGAGCGCGAGATCGCGAGCCGCGTGATCGGCGAGATGGTGATGCGCGAGCTGAAGAAGATGGACGACGTCGCCTACATCCGCTTCGCCTCCGTCTACGAGGACTTCCAGCGCGTCGACGACTTCCGCGAGGCGATCCTCGAGGTGAAGAAGCCGAGCAGCAAGCGCACGCGCCGCGCCGCCAAGTAATGTTTACCGCCGCCGACCATGAGTTCATGGGGCAGGCGCTTCAGCTCGCCGGGCACGGCCTGTATACGACCACCCCCAATCCGCGCGTGGGCTGCGTCGTCGTCGCGGGCGGCATGGTCATCGGCACGGGCTGGCACGAGAAGGCCGGCCTGCCGCATGCGGAGGCGCTGGCGCTCGAGGCCGCCGGCGCGCGCGCGCGCGGCGCGACGCTCTACGTGAACCTCGAGCCCTGCAGCCACCACGGCCGCACCCCGCCCTGCGTCGATGCGGTCATCGCTGCCGGTGTCAAGCGCGTGGTGGCGGCGATACAGGACCCCAATCCGAAGGTCGCGGGAGCGGGTTTTTCGAAACTGCGCGAGGCGGGAATCACGGTCGAGCACGGGCTGAAGGAGGACGAGGCGCGCGAGCTGAACATCGGGTTCTTCGCGCGCATGACGCGCGGCCGGCCCTGGGTGCGCATGAAGATCGCCGCGAGTCTCGACGGCCGCACCGCGCTCGCGAACGGCAGGAGCCGGTGGATCACGGGCGAGGCCGCGCGGGCGGACGGGCATCGCTGGCGCGCGCGCGCCTGCGCGGTGCTGACCGGGTTCGGCACCGTCAGGGACGACGACCCGCAGCTCAACGTGCGCGGCGTCGACACGCCGCGGCAGCCGCTCAAGATCGTCGTCGATTCGAAATTCGAGACGTCCCCCTCGGCCCGCCTCCTCGAGGACGGCAGGACGCTCGTCGCCGGCGCGGTGAACGACGCGAAGAGGATTGCCTCGCTGAAAGCGGCGGGCGCCGAAGTCGCCATCATCCCGAACGACAGCGGCAAGGTCGAGCTCTACAAGCTGATGGAGGAGCTCGCGCGGCGCGAGTTGAACGAGATCCACGTCGAGGCGGGAACGAGGCTGAACGGATCGCTCCTGCAGGCGGGCGTGGTCGACGAGCTGCTCGTCTACCTCGCGCCGCGCATCATCGGCGATTCGGGGCGGGGCATGTTCAGCCTGCCCGAGCTGACCGAGCTTTCGCAGGCGACGGCGCTCGAGATCCGCGAGGTCGAGCGCATCGGCGAAGACCTGCGCGTCCGGGCGAGGCTTTGAGCCGGCCGGGGATGCCGTCCGGGAACCGCATGCGCTACGAGCTCTACTACTGGCCTTCCATTCAGGGCCGCGGCGAATTCGTGCGGCTCGCGCTGGAGGAGGCGGGTGCCGACTACGTGGACGTCGCCCGCCGCCCGGCGCGCTCCGGGATGGGCGTGCCGGCCTTGATGCGCCTTATGGGTGACGCGACGCTCGAGCGGCCGCCGTTCGCGCCGCCCTTCCTCAAGGCCGGCAGGCAGCTGATCGCGCAGACCGCCAACATCCTCCTCTACCTCGGTCCGCGGCTGCGCCTCGCGCCAAGGGACGAGGCCGGCCGGCTGTGGGCGCATCAGCTGCAGCTCACCGTCACCGATTTCATGAAGGAAGTCCACGACACCCATCACCCGATCGCCGCGGACCTGTACTACGACGAGCAGAGGCGCGAGGCGCGGCGCTACGCCCGGCATTTCCTCGCCGGGCGCTTGCCGAAATACCTGGACTACTTCGAAAGGGTGCTTGCGCGCAATGGCGGGCGCTGGATGGTGGGCGCCGCGCTCACCTACGTCGATCTCTCGATGTTCCAGGTCGTCGCCGGCCTGCGCTACGCCTTTCCGCGCGCGATGGCGCGGCTCGCGCCCGGGATTCCGCTCCTCATGGCGCTGCACCGGCGCGTCGCGTCGCGCCCGCGCACCGCCGCCTACCTGAAGTCGAAACGGCGCCTGCCGTTCAACAAGCAGGGTCTGTTCCGCCGCTATCCGGAACTGGACTTGAAATAGCCCGCTTCCATGCAAGCCGTCATTTCCGTCAGGAACCTCTCCAAGACCTACGCCTCGGGTTTCCGGGCGCTCAAGGACATCGATCTGGAGATTCGCCGCGGCGAGATCTTCGCGCTGCTCGGCCCCAACGGCGCGGGGAAGACCACGCTCATCAGCATCATCTGCGGGATCGTCAATCCGGGCACAGGCACGATTTCGGTGGACGGCCGCGACATCGTCGCCGATTACCGCGCCGCGCGCTCGCTGATCGGCCTGGTGCCGCAGGAGCTGACGACCGATGCGTTCGAGTCGGTATGGAACACCGTGTCCTTCAGCCGCGGCCTCTTCGGCAAGCCCGCCGACCCCGCGCACATCGAAAAGGTGCTCAAGGAGCTGTCCTTGTGGGACAAGAAGGACAGCAGGGTGATGACGCTCTCGGGCGGCATGAAGCGGCGCCTGCTCATCGCCAAGGCGCTGTCGCACGAGCCGCGCATCCTCTTTCTCGACGAGCCGACCGCGGGCGTCGACGTCGAGCTGAGGCGCGACATGTGGAAGCTGGTGCGCTCGCTCCAGGCCGCCGGCGTGACCATCATCCTCACCACGCACTACATCGACGAGGCCGAGGAAATGGCCGACCGGATAGGCGTGATCAACAAGGGCGAGATCGTCCTGGTGGAGGACAAGGCCTTGCTGATGCGCAAGCTCGGGAAGAAACAGCTGACGCTGCAGCTTCAGAACACGTTGGAGCGCGTCCCTCCTCGACTCTCCGCATACAACCTGGAGCTGGCGAACCATGGAAGCGAGCTGATCTATACGTACGATGCGCTAGGCGAGCGAACCAGTATCGCCGCGCTGCTGAAGGACCTGACCGAAGCGGGCATCCGGTTCAAGGACCTGCATACGACGCAGAGCTCGCTCGAGGACATCTTCGTCACGCTGGTGAGAGACAAAAAATGAGCGCCCTGAACGTCTACGCGATCCGCGCGATCTACAAGTTCGAGATGGCGCGCACCCGGCGCACGCTGATGCAGAGCATCATCGCCCCGGTGATCTCGACGGCGCTGTACTTCGTCGTCTTCGGCGCGGCGATCGGCGCTCGCATCCCCGAGGTCGAGGGCGTCAGCTACGGCGCCTTCATCGTGCCGGGGCTCATCATGCTGTCGCTCCTCACGCAGAGCATCTCCAACGCCTCGTTCGGCATCTACTTCCCGAAGTTCGTCGGGACCATCTACGAGCTGCTCTCGGCGCCGGTCTCCTATCTCGAGATCGTGGTGAGCTACGTCGGCGCGGCCGCGACCAAGTCGGTCATGCTCGGCCTCATCATCCTGGCGACGGCGGCGCTGCTGGTGCCGCTGCGGATCGAGCATCCCTTCTGGATGATCCTGTT
>VBDM01000117.1:5502-10362 GCA_005881355.1 Betaproteobacteria bacterium | reverse complement strand
AGCAGGTTCTCGTACTGGTGCTTCCACACGTCCCCGAGCAGCACCGGCGTCGCGTAGATGTTGTCCACCGGAACGTCGAAAAAGCCCTGGATCTGGTCGGCGTGCAGATCCATCGTCAGCACCCGATCGACCCCCGCCGCCTGCAGCATGTTCGCCGCCACTTTCGCGCTGATCGCCACGCGCGCCGAGCGCGGGCGCCGGTCCTGGCGCGCGTAACCGAAATACGGTATCGCCGCAGTCACCCGGGCCGCCGAGGCGCGCTTCAGCGAGTCGACGATCAGCAGCACTTCCATCAGGCTGTCGTTCGCCGGCGCGCAGGTGGACTGAAGCACGAAGCAGTCCTTGCCGCGCACGTTCTCCAGGAGCTCGACCATGATCTCGCCGTCGGAGAACTTGCCAACCGTCGCGTGGCCCAGAGGGATGTTCAACCGCCGCACCACCGCATGCGCGAGCAGCGGGTTGGCGTTCCCGGTGAAAACCATCAGGCTTTCGTAGGCCATGCGCTCTACCCAGTAGCCAGCGATTCGGCGGAGCCGGAGTCCCGAGCCCCCATCCGCAAAAAATTAGCCGCACCGGCGGCTCAACAGCATTCCTGGCCCCCTCATCACCGCTTTTCCTGGCTGGGGAGGAAGGATTCGAACCCTCGCATGGCGGAATCAAAATCCGCTGCCTTAACCAGCTTGGCGACTCCCCAGGCGCTAACCTTCGAAACGAACAAGGGGGCACACCCCCTTGTTCATCCCCCATCTCGGCGCCGCGGAAGGAAACCTTTTCCGCGGCGCGCTAATCGGTTTCCAGGAGCGCCGCGAGCGGATGGCGGTCCAGCCCCCGCACGGCAAAGCCGCGCATCTCCGCGGGCATCCTGGACAGGACCGAGCGCGCCTCGCGCTCGGTCGAGAATTCGGCAAATACGCAGGCGCCTGAGCCGCTCAGACGCGCATCTCCGAACTGCCTGAGCCATTCAAGATGCGCCGCCACCTCCGCATGGAGCCGGCACACGACCGGCTCGAGATCGTTTCTCCCAAAACCGGCCGAAAAGCTCGATATTTTGATGGTTTGTGAATTTCGTGTCAATTCACGCTCGGCAAAAATTGCGCGCGTCGACACGGCGACCGGCGGCATGAGCACGACGTACCACGCTTGCGGCAGCTCGAGCGGCGCGAGCCGCTCGCCTACGCCTTCGGCAAACGCGTTGCTCCCGAAAAGAAAGAACGGAACGTCGGCGCCGAGCGAAAGCGCCATCGCCGCGAGCCTCTCCCTGGACAAATCGACCCTCCACAGCCGGTTCAGGACGGCAAGGGCGGTGGCGCAATCGGAGCTGCCGCCGCCCAATCCCCCGCCTACCGGTATGTTTTTTTCGATGTCGATTTCGACGCCCCGCTTCGCGCCGGCCGCGGTCTGCAGCAGCCGCGCGGCACGCACGGCGAGCTCCTCGCTCTCCTCGACGCCCGGCAGCGCCCGTGCGAGCCTAACCTGGGCGTCGGCGCGCGACGAAAAGCGCAGCCAGTCGCAGCGATCGATCAGCCGGAAAGCGGTCTGCAGCAGATGATAGCCGTCGGGCCGCCGCCCCACCACGTGCAGGAACAGATTCAGCTTGGCCGGTGCCGGATAGCGGCGCTCCCACGGGTTCAATTTTTCCATTGATCCACGATCAGACGAATCTCGAGGTCTTCGCGCGACATGCGCAGCCGAAAAGGCCGTCCCTCCCGGAATTCCTCGTAGGCGATGTGCCATCCGTCCTGCCGCAGGTCCAGGCCCCGGTCCGGGTCGCCGCGCATCTCCGCCGGCCGGCCAGGGCTCGCTCGCGCCTGCACCCAGTCCGAGAGTCCTGCAAGCGGCAGGCGCCAGCCGAGCGCCTGCTCGGTCAGGCTTTCCGCGTCGGCGGCGCGGTACTCCCTGTTGTCGCCGGTCGAAAGACGGAACCGATCGTGCTCCCGGTTGATGCGCGCGATTCCCTGGCCGAGGGGCGAGGTGAGGAGCAGCTCGTCGGCGTCGTCCGAGTGACGCCAGAAGATCCGCCCGCTCGCGGCTTCCTTCCCATGGCGGATCGCGACGCGGCCCGAAAGCTCGAAGCCGCCCGGGGGCAGCGGGGCCTCGGGAAGCCCCGCGCACGCGCCGAGGAATACCGCCGTTGCGAAGCCGAGCGCAAAGCGGTGCACGAAGGATCAGCGCTTCAGGCGCTTGATGGTATTGACGAGGGTTTCGTTGTCGGGGCTCGAGCGGTTCGCGTCGTTCCAGACCCGTTCGGCCTCGTCGCGCTCGCCCAGCTCCCAGAGCACCTCGCCGAGGTGAGCGGCGATCTCGGCGTCGGGTCTGCCGGCGAACGCGCGGCGCAGGTAACCGAGCGCGTCCTTGAGGTTGCCCATCCGGTACAGCACCCAGCCCATGCTGTCGATGATGAACGAATCGTCGGGGGCGAGCTGCAGCGCCTTTTCTATCAGCTCGCGCGCCTCGGGCAGTCGCTGGTTGCGCTCGGCGAGCGAATAGCCGAGCGCGTTATAGGCGTGCGCATGCTCGGGCCTGATCTCGATCAGCTTGCGAAGCGAAGCCTCGAGAATGTCGACCCGTTCGACTTTCTCGGCGAGCATGGCGTAGTCGTAGAGCAGCTCGGGGTTGTTCGGAAGGCGATCGAGCGCCTGCCCGACGAGGTCGAACGCGGTCTTGGGCTGGCTGGCCTCGCGCAGGAGCTGCGCTTCGGCGAGGATCAGCTGCACCCGCTGCTGGCTGCTCTTCGCGGCCGCCTGCTGCAGGTGGGCGCGCGCCGCATCGAGCTTTCCCTCTCTGGCGAGTATCTGCGCATAGCGCATCTGCGCGGGCACATATTGCTCGCCCTCGCCCACCTCGCCGTACCAGCGCAGCGCTTCCGGAAGATTCTTGCGCTCCTCGGCGACCTGGCCGAGATACAGCCGCACCCCGTCCTTGTCGCGGTATTGGCCCTCGAGCAGGCCCCTCAAGTACCTCTCGGCCGCGTCGTAGTCCTTGAGCTGCAGCGAAAGCAGCGCCACCGCGAACGCCATGTCGGTGCTGTCGGGCGTGCCGGCCATGAGCTTCTGGAACTCGGCGCGAGCTTCGGCGAAGCGCTTTTGCGCCACCAGCATCCGTGCGTACGCGAGGCGTGTTTCGCGGGCGGCGGGATATTGCTCCAGAAACGCGGCGAGCAGCGAGGCCGCCTGGTCCACCGAGACTTTCTGCAGCAGTTGCGCCTCGAGCAGCACCGCCGCCTCCCAACCCGCGCGCAGTTGCCCGGCTTTGCGGGCCTCATCGAGCGCGAGCCGGTCCTCGCCCGCGTTGACCGCGGCCTGCGCCACTGCGAAGTGCGCCTGCGCGAGCTTGGGATAGTCCGCGGCGAGGCTGCGCACGAGCTTCAGCGCCGCCTGCTTGTCCTGGGCGTTCGCGAGCGTCCGGGTGAGCTGCGTAAATCCGCTTGTCGGGTCGCTCGCCGAGCTCGCTAGCAGTTTTTTGAGATTGGGCAGCGCATCGTCGTACCGGCCGGATGCCACCAGCAGCCCGGCGAGAGCCTGAAGCGGACGCGCTGAGCCGGGGTCGGTCTCGTGCCAGACCCTCGCTGCGTCGATCGCCGCGTCGTTCATCCGCGCGTAGAGCGCGACCTCGGTGGCGCGGCGCGCGATCCGGGGATCGCGGGTGCGCTTGGCGAGGTCGACGTACGCCTGCGCCGAAAGCCCGACATTGCCGCGCTGGCCGGCGATCTCCGCGAGCAGGAACTCGTAGAGAAGATCCTTGTCCAGCTCCTGCTTGGGAAGCGCCGAGCGGTCTTCGGGCTCGGGGGCCGCGGCCTGGGGCTCGCTGGCGTCCGCGTCGGATTCGTCCTGGGTTTCCGCTTCGGGTGCAGCCGGCTGAGGCGAATCGACCGCGCATCCTGCAAAAAAGACAAATGCCACCGCCGTGAGCAGCCGCAAGGCGCCGACCGGAATAGCGAAAAAACCTGTTGAATTACACATGCGGGAAGTATGCTGTCGTGAAGGGCTAGTTTAGGTATATTTCCGAGGCCCGACAAGACAATTAGTTCCGTTGTGCCAGAGCTGCCTGAAGTCGAGATCACCCGCCGCGGCATCGAGCCTTTCGTGCTCGGCAAGACCATCACCAGCGTCGCCGTGCGCAACCCCAATCTGCGCCGGCGCGTGCCGCGGAACTTCGCACGCCTCGTCGTCGGGCGGGTCGTAAAACGGCTGGTGCGGCGTGGCAAGTATCTGCTGCTCGAGTGCGACGGCGGCTCGCTCATCCTGCATCTGGGCATGTCGGGGAGCCTGCGCGTGATCGACCCGGGGACGCCCCCGCGCGAGCACGATCATCTGGATCTCGTTTTCGGCGGCACGGCGCTGCGCCTTCGCGATCCGCGCCGCTTCGGCGTGGTGCTGTGGAGCGCCGGGGACGTTTCCCGCCACCCCTTGCTCGCGCGCCTCGGGGTCGAGCCGCTTGGCGAGCGCTTCTCCCCCGAGTTTCTCTATCGCGCCACGCGCGGCCGCGATGTCGGGGTCAAGCAGCTGCTGATGAACGCCAGCGTCGTGGTCGGGATCGGAAACATCTACGCAAACGAAAGCCTGTTCAGGGCGGGCATCCATCCGCGCACTCGCTCCGGGCGCCTCTCTCGCGCGCGCTGCGAGCGACTGGTCGCGGCCGTGAAGGACACGCTTCTCGCCGCGCTCGCCGCCGGCGGGTCGAGCCTGCGCGACTTCGTGCACTCGGACGGCGCCTCGGGTTATTTCCAGCAGCACTATTACGTCTACGACCGCGCCGCGCTTCCATGCCGGGTCTGTGGGGCCGCGATACGCGTGGCGCGCCAAGGCCAACGTTCGAGCTTTTTCTGCGCGACCTGCCAGAGGTAGGCCGGCAATCCCCTCC
>VBDM01000117.1:0-5357 GCA_005881355.1 Betaproteobacteria bacterium | reverse complement strand
TGATCACCGGGAGTCAGGAACAAGGTCTCGACGTCCGGATGGAGATTGCGGTTCATGCCGGCCATCTGGAATTCGTATTCGAAGTCCGATACCGCCCTCAGGCCCCGCAGGATTACCCGCGCCTTCTCCCGGCGGACGAATTCCATGAGCAGGCCGCCGAAGCCCTCGATTCTGACGTTGCGGTAGGGTTTGAGCACTTCGCGCGCGAGACGCAGGCGTTCCTCGAGCGTGAAGAAGGGGTTTTTCCCGCGGCTGTCCGCAACGCCCACCACGACTTCGTCGCAGAGCGTGGCGGCGCGCCTCACCAGGTCCTCGTGGCCTCGCGTGATCGGATCAAACGTTCCCGGATACACCGCCTTGATCATCGGGTGTCCTTCCCAGAAGATGAAAATGCACCTTGCCCGCCCGGGCGTGCCTCAGAATAGTCCAACCCTGCGGCGGCTGGAGCGCGGCCTCGCTTTCCGCGTACACCCGCGCTCCCTCGACAAGCAACCCGCGCACGAGGGCGAGCGCGGCTGCCTGCAAGCCCAGACGGTAGGGCGGATCGACAAAGACGACATCGAAGAGCGAGCTCGCGCCGCGGGCGAATTCTAGCGCATCGCCGCGCACGACAGTCAGGTTGCCCGCGCCGAGTTTGCGCGCGTTCTCGCGGAGCGCGGCTAGCGCCGCCGCATTCTTCTCGACCATGACCACCGACGCGGCGCCGCGCGAAAGCGCCTCGAAGCCGAGCGCGCCGCTGCCCGCAAAGAGGTCGAGGCACGCCAACCCGGTGAGATCTCGGCCGAGCCAGTTGAAGAGCGTCTCGCGCACTCGGTCCGGAGTCGGCCTCAGGCCCGCGACATCGGGGAATTCGAGGATGCGGCTGCGCCACAGCCCGCCGATGATGCGGACCGTGTTGGGCCTAGTCCGGCGCACCGACGACGACGACTGAGAGCTTTCCCGGATCGACGCGGCGCGCAAACGCGCTGCGTATCTGCGCGAGGGTCACGCTCCGCACGCGGGCTGGATACGCGTCGAGCCAGTCGAGCGGCAGCCCGTAGAAGCCGATCAAGGCAAGCTGCTCGAGCACCTTCCGGTTGGTATCGATGCGAAGGGGGAAGCCGCCGACCAGGCTCTTTCTTGCCGCGTTCAACTCCGCTTCGGTCGGGCCCCGCGCCACGAACTCCGCAACCACCGTGCGAGCGAGCTCGAGCGCCTCGCGCGCCTGGTCGCGCCGCGTCTGCAATCCCACCAGGAACGGCCCCGCGCGCTGGTAGGGCCGCAAGTAGCTGTAGGCGCTGTAGGCGTAGCCGCGCTTGTCCCGAACTTCCCTGAAGATCCGCGACACCAGTCCGCTGCCCCCAAGGACATAGTTGCCGACCAGGAGCGGAAAATAATCGGGATCACCATACGACAGCGCTGCGACTCCGAGCAGGACATGGCTTTGGGCTGAGGGGTGCGCGATGCGCAACGTCTCGGTCGGCGGTGATGGCGCAACCGGCGCGAGCGCGTAGCGCTCGCCTTGAGCGAGACGCGAAGTCAGCTCCTCGGCAAGCGTCCGGGCCGCGTCGCGGGACAGGTCTCCGACGATCGTGACGACCGCCTGCATCGAGCCATAGCGCGTGCGGTAATGGCGCTCGAGGTCCTCGCGGGCGATCGCCGCGAGGCTCGCCGGGCTCGCGCTCAAGCCATAAGGGTGCTCCGGATACATGAGTGCGTAGAGGCGCCGCTCGGCGACGCGGTCGGGCTGCGTCTCGGCCTCCAGGATGTTCGCCACGGCGCGCGCGCGCTCGCGCTCGAAGGCATCGGCCGGAAACCGTGGCGATTGCAGCATGTCGGCGAGCGTATCGGTCGCCGCTTTGCGCTCGGCCTCCGACGACAGGCTCCTCAGCGCAAAGCCCGCGCGGTCGACGTCGAAGTTTTCCCGCAGCTCGGCGCCCGCGTCGGCGATGCGCCGGCTCGCCTCGCTCTCGGAGTAGCGCGAGGAGCCGGCCTTGAGCATCGCGAGCGTCAGCCGCGCAAGCCCGGCCTTCTCGCGCGGATCGTAGGCGCTGCCCGCCGCGAACTCGACGGCGATATCGACGATCGGCAGGGCGTGGCTTTCAACGAGGTACACCCGTGCCCCGGATTGCGCGATCCAGTGATCGATTTTCACCCGCGCATCGGCCGGCAGAGAAAGCGCGATCAGCGTCAACGCGCAGAAAGACGAGACTCGTCGTTGCACGGTCAGTGCTTTGCGGCCGGCGGCGCCGCGCCGGCTGAACGAGGATTCAAAGGCTGAGGATCGAGCACCGCGACGGTCAGGCCGTCCTCGACGAGGTAGCGGGCCGCGGCGGCGCGCACCTGCTCGACGGTAATCGCCTTGAACCGCTCCGCGATGCGGTCAGCGCCGCGGAACGACAAGCCGACGGACTCCAGCTCTCCCAGCTCGAGCGCCTGCGCGAAAAACGAGTCGCGCCGAAAGACGAGCTCCGAGAGGCGCTGCACCTTCGCGCGCGCCAACTCCTCGGGTGATATGCCCTCGGCGGCGACGCGGGCGACGATCTCGCGCATGCCGTCCTCGAGCTCTGAGGCGCTGCGCCCCTTTGCGGCTGCGGCGCCCAGGAACAGCATTCCCGGGCAGCGCGAGATCAGTTCGTAGTCGGCGACGGCGGAAGTGGCGGTGCGCCGCTCGCGCACCAGGATCTGGTTGAACCGCGCCGCGTCGCTTCCGCCGAGCGCCTCCGCGATCAGTGAGATCGCGAACGGCTCCCAGTCGTTCGCCGGATCGCGCAGCGCCGGCACCTTGTATGCGAGGCGCAGGTAGGGCAGCTCGGCCGGGGCCTTGAGCGTCACCCGCTTGACGCCTCGCTGCTCCGGTTCGGCGAGGGCTTTCCTCCCGGGCATCGTCCTGCGCGCGAGCGCTCCGTAATAGCGTCGGGCCCAAGCGAGCACCTGTTCAGGCCGGACGTCGCCGACCACGACGACCGTGGCGTTGTTGGGCGCGTACCACTGCCGGTACCACGCCAGGGCGTCCGTCCAGGTCATGTTCTGCAGGTCCCGCATCCATCCTATCGTCGGCGACTTGTAGGGGTGCGCGGCGAACGCGGTGGCGAGGAGATTTTCGTACAGAAGCGAGCGCGGCCGGTCTTCGTAGCTCAGGCGCCGCTCCTCCATCACCACCTTGATCTCCTGCGCGAATTCTTCCGGGCGCACCACGAGATTTACCATGCGGTCGGCTTCGAGCCGCATCGCGAGCGGCAGGCGGTCGCGGTGGATCTGCTCGTGATAGACGGTGAAATCGGTGGAAGTGAAGGCGTTCTCGCGCCCGCCCGCCTCCGCTATGATCCGCGAGAATTCACCCGGGCCGAAGCGCCGGGTGCCCTTGAACATCATGTGCTCGAGCACGTGCGCGACCCCGGTCACGCCGGGCACCTCGTCCATGCTGCCCACCCGATACCACACCTGATGCACGACGGTGGGCGCGCGGTGGTCTTCCTTGACGATCAGGCGCAGGCCGTTCGGAAGGCTGAATTCGTGCGGGTTCGCCTGCGCCGCCGAGACGAGCGCGAGCGCGGCGGCGAAAACGGCGGCGCGTGAGGGAATCATCGGGACGAGTGCTAGAATCGAGCGCTATTCTATAGCGGTTTTTTGCAGGCTCGTTTTCCCTCTCGGCCATGCTCGAACTGTCGTCCGACTTCGCGCGCGAGTTCGTCTCGGCCCTGCTCGACTAGACCGGCGGCGTGGCGATCATTTCGTTCAGCCAAGTCAGCAAGCGCTACCCGGGCGGGTTCGAGGCGCTCAAGGCGGTGAGCTTCGCCGTCGAGCCCGGCGAGATGCTGTTCCTCACCGGCCATTCCGGGGCCGGAAAGACGACCCTGCTCAAGCTGATCGCCGCCATCGAGCGCCCCAACGGCGGCACGGTGCTCGTCAACGGCCAGAACGTCTCGGCGATGCGCGCATCGGCGATCCCTTATTTGAGGCGCCATCTGGGCCTGGTGTTTCAGGGCCAGAAATTGCTCTACGACAGAAGCGTCTTCGACAATGCCATGCTGCCGCTCGTCGTCACCGGGCAGCCCTACCGCGAAGCGGCGCGGCGCGCGCGCGCCGCGCTCGACAAGGTCGGGCTGCTCGAGCGCGAAAAGGCCAATCCCGTCACGTTGTCGGGGGGCGAGCAGCAGCGCCTGTGCGTCGCACGCGCGGTGGTCAACCGCCCCGCGATCCTGCTCGCCGACGAGCCGACCGCGAGCCTGGATGCCGCCTACGCGGACGAAATCATGGAGATGTTCAGCGCTTTCAATCAGGTCGGGGTCACCGTGCTCCTCGCGACGCACGATCAGCAACTGATCGGCAAGTGGCGCAAGCGCGTCCTGATGCTCTACCGCGGGAAGCTCTTGTGAGGGCGTGGCTCCAGCATCACGTCCTGAGCTTCGCGCAGACGCTCGTGCGCCTGGCCCGCTCGCCCTTCGCCACGGCGCTCAACGTGGTGGCGATCGGGGTCGCACTGGCGCTCCCGTTCGGCGCCTACTGCCTGCTCGGCAACCTGGAGTCGGTCTCCCACAGGATCTCGGTCGAGCCGGAGCTCTCGGTTTTCCTCGCCGGGGACGCCGCGAAAGCCGACATCGCCGCGGTCGAGGCGCGGCTGAAGGCCGCCGGGGGCGTGCGCGCCGTGCGCTTTGTCTCGCGCGAGGCCGCCCTCGTCGAACTCAGCCGCACCGCCGGCATGGAAGAGGTGGTCGCCAGCTTGCGCCGCAATCCGCTGCCGGATGCATTCGTGGTCACGCTCGCCGCGAGCGACCCTGCGCTCGCGGATCGGCTTGAGCTTCAGTTCAAGTCGCTGAGCAAGGTTGCCCACGTTCAGGCCGACTCGGCGTGGGTAAGACGCCTCGATGCGCTGCTGCGCCTGGGCCGAACCGCGGTGATCCTGCTCTCGGCGCTGCTCGGGCTTGCGCTTGTCGCCGTAACCTTCAACACGATCCGCTTGCAAATCCTCACCCAGCGCGACGAGATCGAGCTGTGCCGCCTGATCGGGGCGACGCACGCCTACATCCGGCGGCCGTTCTTCTATCTCGGATCGCTGCTAGGCCTGCTCGGCGGGGTGGCTGCGCTCACCATCGTGCTCGCGGCTCTCGTGGTCCTGAACCGCGATCTGGTCCAGCTCGCGCCTTTGTATGGTTCGGACCTCCGGCTGCGGCTCCCCAACCCGGAGGAAATGCTCGCCACTCTCGCTTCGTCGGTCGTCCTGGGCTGGCTTGGGGCTTATCTATCAGTGAGCAGACACTTACTGGGAATAGACCCAATCAGGTGAATCGAGCCCATGATCCTTGGCGAGGGACTGGCGGGGAACCAGCCCTTCCGTTAGCACTCTAAGGTCGGGAGTGCTAAAATCACTCGAGCCT
>VBDM01000105.1:779-9100 GCA_005881355.1 Betaproteobacteria bacterium | reverse complement strand
TGGTTCTCGTCCAGACCGGCGACGGCGGCGACGTCGAATTCGCGCTCGACCAGGCCCTCGATGAGGCGCAGCGCCAGCGCCTTGTGGCAGGGATAGTGCGCGTCGCCCTCCTCCTCGAATCGGCGCATCTGCGCGCGGTTGTACCACTCTTCAGGCCAGTTGAATTTTCGGGCGCTGCTGCGGCTCGCGTTGCGAATGGTGCCGCCGTAATAGACGCCGATCGACGGCATGTGCCGGTCCTGGAAAAGCTCGTGCTGGTCGTCGCCGACGATGACGAGCGCATCGAGCTCCGCCGACGCGATCTCCGTCTTCATGCGCCGCATCGCTTCCTGCACCGCGTTGAACCGGCCGGTGATCGCTTCCTCGGTGACGAGCGCCGGCGCCTGCGCCGGCGCCTGCGCGAGAACGTCGGCATAGCTGCGCGGCTTGCCGTGGCGATCGTAGTACTTCATGCGCTGATCGCTCTGGCGGAACCCCGTCAGCCAGTCCTGCAGCTCCGCAGCGAGCATCACGCTGTGCGACGAGCCGAACGCGGCGGCGAGGCGCGCCATGCTCAATCCGCCTTCGCTCCGGATTCCTTCACGACGCGGGCCCATCTCCGCCGTTCCTGCGCCGCCCACGCCCCGAACTCTTCGGGCGGGCCGCTCTTGGGCACCAGGCCGAAGGATTTCATCTTCGACTGCGTCTCCGGACGCTCGATCAGCTCGTTCAGCTTCGAGTTGAGCCGCGCGACGATTTCCGGGGGAATTCCCGCGGGGGCGACTATTCCCGTGCCGGAGGTCGACGTCACGGCGGGATAGCCGCTCTCGGCGAGCGTGGGAATGTCCGGCAAATCCGAATCGCGGCTTGCGCCGGTGATCGCGAGGGCGCGCACTTCCCCGGATCGAACGCGCGTGCGCACGAGGTCGAACAGCACATCGGCCTGGCCGGCGATGACGGCGGTCAGCGCCGGCGCTCCACCCGCGTAGGGGACGTTGAGCGCGCTGATTCCGGTTTCCATCCTGAACAACTCATAGGTGAGGTGCGGCAGCGTCCCGACCCCGGCGGTGGCGAAGTTGAGTTTGCCCGGATTGCGTTTTGCCCACGCGACGAGTTCCTGCACGGATCGATACGGGACCTTCGGATTCGCCACGAGCAGCTGCGGCGAATTGGAGACGAAGCCGATCGGCGCAAACGCGGTGGCCGGGTCATAGGGCATGTTCGCCCCCTGCAGCGCCGGATTGACGGCGAGCACGCTCGTGTTCGCGTAGAGCAGCGTATAGCCGTTGGGCTCCGAGCGCGCGACGAACTCGCCGGCAAGCAGTCCGCCCGCGCCCACGCGGTTCTCGACCACGAAGCGCTGGCCGAGCAGTCCGGATAATCCGTCCGCGACGAGGCGGCCCGGGACGTCGGTCGGTCCGCCGGCGGGCGCCGGAACCACGAGACGAACCGGCCGCTGCGGATAAGACTGAGCAGCGCCCTCGCGCGCGGCGCAGGCCAGCACCGAGACTATCGCGAGCGCCGCGCAGAGAGAACGTCGATCGATCATGATTTCCCTCGCGCGCGGGAGCGCCCGCACGCTCAAAGCGCCGCCACCGTCTGGACTTCCAGCAGGTACGGCTCGCCCACAAGGCGGTCCACCATCACCAGCGTGTTCGGCGGATAGATCCCGTTCGGAAAGAACCGGGGGAATTCACGCTGGCGGAACGCCCTGAATTTCGGCACGTCCTGGGAGTGCACGAGATAGGTCGTGAATTGCGCAACGTTGCCCCACCCTCCTCCGACAGCCTTGAGCGCCGCTTCCACGTTCGCGAACACCTGCCGGCACTGCGCGTCGAAGTCGTCCGCGCCGACGATGTTCCCGGCCTTGTCGGAGGCGAGCTGCCCCGCGATGAACACCAGCTCGCTCGCGCCCTTCACGCGCGCGATCTGCGAATACTGCCCGAGAGGCTTGCTCAGCGTGTCGGGGTTGAAAATCCGGATCTCTGCGGCCATCGGCGAGGCTCCAAGAAATGGTTGCGCCGCATATGATAGCCTGTAGCCTCGCCATTCCCGCGAGCAAGATTCATGAAAATCCGCTCCGCGGCGCTTGCGCTTGCGGCCATGCTGTCCGCTGCGGCGCCGGCCCAGGACTATCCCGCCAGGCCCGCGCGCCTCGTGGTTCCCTACGCCGCCGGCGGCAATGCCGACATTTTCGGCCGGACCCTCGCTCAGAAGCTCGGCGACGCGCTGAAGCAGCCGTTCGTCGTCGAGAACCGGGCCGGCGCGAACGGCGGCATCGGCGCGGACTTCGTCGCCAAGTCGGCGCCCGACGGCTACACGCTGCTGGTGACCGCCAACGGCCCGATCGTCGTCAACCCCGTGCTCTATGCCAAGGTACCCTACGATCCGGTAAAGGATTTCGCGCCCGTCGCCCAATGCACCGTGTACCAGTATGTGCTGGTGACGCTCGCCGGTTCGCCCATCCAGAGCATCGCCGACCTGCTCGACGCGGCGCGCGCAAGACCGGGCGCCGTTTCCTACGGTTCCACCGGAGTCGGCGGCGGCAACCATCTTGCCGGAGAGCTGTTCGCGCTCGCGACAGGTACCCAGCTCACGCACGTGCCCTACAAAGGCAGCGCGCCGGCGCTCGCCGACCTGCTCGGCGGCCAGCTCACTTTCATGTTCGATACCGTCATCACATCGGTCCCGCAGATCCGCGCCGGAAAGCTGCGCGCGTTCGCGGTGTCGAGCGGCAAGCGCGCCTCGAGTCTGCCCGAGGTGCCGACCATGCAGGAAGCGGGAATCAGGAATTTCGATATCTCGCAGTGGCAGGGCATCCTCGCCCCCGCCGGCACACCCAAGGCGATCGTCGATCGCCTCAACGCCGAGATCGTCCGGGCAATGCGCACCGCCGACGTGCGCGAGCGCATCGTCACGCAGGGCGGCAACGAAATCGTGACCGGCACGCCGGAAGATTTCGCCGCGCTGATCAAAAGCGATTTGCAGATGTACGCCAAGCTGATCAAGGACGCCAAGATTCCCGCGCAATGAAAGTCCTGGTCCTTCCGGGCGACGGAATCGGGCCGGAGATCACCGCGGCCGCGCTCACCGTCCTCGACCGCGCCAATGCCCTGTTCGGGCTCGGCCTCGAATGGCGGCGGGAGGAGATCGGCCTAGTCTCTCTGAAAAAGGAAGGCACGACGTTGCCGCCGCGCGTCATGGAAGCAGCGCGTTCCTCCGACGGGGTGATTCTCGGCCCGCTCTCGACTTACCAATACCCGTCGCGCGACGAAGGCGGGATCAACGCCTCCGCGGAATTCCGAACCAAGCTCGATCTCTACGCCAACATCCGTCCCGCAAGATCGCGCCTGGGCGTCGGCCTGACCGGGAAGCCCGTCGATCTGGTGATCTACCGCGAAAACACCGAGGGCTTCTACGCCGACCGCAACATGCATGCCGGCATCGGGGAATTCATGCCGACCGAGGACATGGCGCTCGCTGTGCGCCGCGTCACAGCGAAGTGCTGCGAGCGCATCGCGCGGCGCGCCTTCGAAGCGGCGATGGCCCGCCGCAGGAAAGTCACCGCGGTGCACAAGGCGAACGTGTTCCGGATCTCCGATGGGCTGTATCTGCGCGAAGTGCGCAAGGTCGCGCAGGACTTTCCCGGCGTGCAGCTCGAGGAAGTCATCGTGGACGCCATGGCGGCGCTGCTGTTGCGCGACCCGATGCGCTTCGATGTGATCGTCGCCGAGAACATGTACGGCGACATTCTTTCCGACGAAGCCTCCGAGCTTTCGGGCGGCCTGGGCCTCGGCGGCTCGATCAACGCCGGGGACGAATATTGTGTCGCGCAGGCCCAGCACGGTTCGGCGCCCGACATCGCGGGAAAGGACAAGGCGAATCCCGCCTCGCTCATCCTTTCGGCCGCCATGCTGCTCGAATGGATGGGTGCGCGCCGCGGCAGCGACGCGCTCACCTCCGCCGCGAAAAGCATTGACTTGGCCGTGGACGCAACTCTGAAAGATCCCGCGACGCGCACCGCCGATCTAGGCGGAAAGCTGGGGACGCAGGAATTCGCCCGCGCGGTTGCCGCGAAGCTGGCTCGCGCGCGATAAGCATCGGGGCGGAACCAGCGATCGCGGCGGCGCGTCCTTTGGCGCCGTGGCGCGGGCGAAGAGAGCGCCGGAGAGCGCGTGGGTCAAGGTGTCCATGAGCTTTCCGCTTACTGCCCGATTCTATCCTTCGGAGAACAGGAAACTGGAGATCCCGATTGCGCAACCCCTCAAGGTCAACGGCTCGCGGACCCGGAGCGTTGGCTACTTGGGGAAACCCGTGCCATGTCGCGCCTTGCCTGCCCCGAAGAACCCGGCGTCGCGCTGCACGTCGTGCAGCGCGGGCTCGGGCGCGCGGCATGCTTTTCGGGCGACCGCGACCGCGTCGCCTACCTCGAAGGGCTGCGCGAGCGCGCCGTGCGTTGCGCATGCGCCGTGCACGCTTACGTGCTGATGGGCAACCACGTTCACTTGCTCGTCACGCCGGCGCGCGAAGGCGGCGCGACGCGCCTGATGCGCTCGATCGCAGAGCGCTACGGCCGCCACCTCGCCGAGGCGTACGGGCACGAAGCTGCGCTCTGGGAGGAGCCGTTCGACGGTTCGCCGGTGCACGCGCGGCGCTATCTGCTCGCCTGCATGCGCTACATCGAGGAGAACCCGGTGCGGGCGGGGCTCGCGGCCGATGCGGGCGCGTACCGCTGGTCGAGCTATCGCGCCAACGCGCTCGGCGAGGACGACGAGCTCGTCACACCGCATCCGCTCTACTTCGCTCTCGGGCGCTCGCCCGTAGAGCGCGCCGCGGCGTACCGGGTGCTCTCTATTCCACCTTCACGCCGGCCCGCTTCACGACCTGGCTCCAGCGCCCGATCTCGTTCTTGATGATCGCACCGAGTTCTTCAGGCGAGCCCCCCGCGGGCTCGAGGCCGTCGCTCGCCAGGATCTTTTCCACTTCCTTGGACTTGAGCGCCTCGTTGACCTCCCGGTTGAGGCGAGCGACGATGTCTCAGTTGGTGACTTCATAGGTCGGATACCCGGCTTCGGCCACGGTGGGCACCTCGGGCGCCGCGGCGATGCGCTTCGGCGTGGTGACCGCGAGCGCTCTCAGGCGTCCGGACTTGACGTATTGCAGCGCCGTCGCGACGCTGCCGAAGATGAGCTGCGTGGTTCCGGCGATGGTGTCGTTCAGCGCCGGCCCGGTTCCCTTGTAGGGAACGTGCGTGATCCTGATCCCCGCCGTATATAGGAAATACTCGGTCGCCACGTGCACGTGGCTTCCGTTGCCCGACGAGGCGTAGGCGAGCTTGTCCGGATCCCGTTTCGCCAGCGCCACGAGCTCCTGAAGCGTTTTTGCCGGAACGGAGGGATTCACCGCGACCACATACGGTCCGCGCGAGAGCTGCACGATGGGCGTGATGTCGTTCAGCGCGTCGAACGAAAGCTTGTACACGCTCGGGTTGACGGTGTAGCTCGCCGGGGTGAGCAGCAGCGTGTAGCCGTCCGGAGGAGACTTGACTACGACTTCGGAGCCCAGCGTGCTGCCGGCCCCGGGGCGGTTCTCCACGATCACCTGGGTGCCGAAGCGTTCGGTCAATTTTTGCGCGATCACCCGGGCGATGAAATCGGACCCGCCTCCCGGGGCAAAGCCGACGACGATTTTTACCGGCTTGGCCGGATATTGCTGCGCCGCCGCCGCGCCGACTGCAAGCGATGCGATCAGTGCTGCGAGCCAGGTTGCAATGCTTTTCATATTGTTCCTCCGATTCAGGGGAGAATCTTACTTCCCTTTCCAATCTCCGAAAACAAATCCTTGAGAGTCCACGTCTCCACCCTAGCCAGGGGTACAGTGCCGGCATATACTGCTTTTGCCCGAATCCGATACGGAGGTCGAATCATGTCAGGAAGCATTCTAAAAAAAATCGTCCAGGTAGGTCTCCTCGCGTTGTTCGCCTTGCTGCAGACGAACCCAACCCTGGCCGGCCCGCCGCAGCGCTTCGTCGTATTCGGCGACAGCCTGTCCGATCCCGGCAATGCGTTTGTGCTGCTGAGAGACGTCGAAGTTCCGCCGTTCGACGATCTGATTCCCGACGCGCCTTACGCGCGCGGCGGGCTGCACTTCAGCAATGGCGCGACCTGGGTCGAGCAACTCGCGATCATAGACCACGCGCTGCCGAGCACCGGGCCGGCGCTCCTGCATCCGGTGTTGTTCTCCAACTACGCGGTGGGGGGCGCTCGCGCGCGGCCCGCGGGGCCTTTCGATCTCTCGACGCAGGTGGGCCTGTTCTTGAGAGATTTCGGCGAGCAAGCGCCAGCCGATGCGCTCTACGTCGTGTTCGCGGGCGGAAACGATCTGCGCGACGCCCTGGCCGCGCTGGCGCAGGATGCGACGTTCGCGACCAGCCTGGGCATCGTCGGGGCGGCTCTCGCTTCGATCCAGAGCAACCTTCTCACCCTGCACGCGGCCGGCGCGCGCAGCTTCCTCGCGGTAAATGGCCCCGACATTTCATTGGCGCCGGCGGTTCGCCTTCTGGGTCCGGCTGCGCAAGGAGCAGCCCAATTCCTCTCCGCTCAATTCAACGCCGGGTTGGAGCCAATCCTGCACGGTCTCGAATCCGCCTCGGGTCTGAACATCGTCAGTCTGGACGTGTTCCGAATCCTGAACGAAATCGTCGCCGCGCCCGGGGCCTTTGGGCTGACGAATGTCACACAGCCGTGCATTGCCGTGAACACGAATGCGCAGCCCTTCTGCGCAAATCCCGGCACGTTCCCTTTCTGCGACGGCATCCATCCCACCAAGGCCGGCCATCGCATCATCGCGGAGAGCGCGCGCGCCGCGCTCGGTGCCGTGCCCGTGGCGACGGCGCCGTAGATTCTCGCGCGCACGCGGATTATCGCTTTAACTTGACGGAGATAACCCCATGAAACCGATCATCGCCCTTCTCGCCGCGGCGGCCCTCGCCGGATGCGGCGTCGAAACCGCGAGCACCGCGGCGACCGCCGCCGCCCTCAAGAAAGCGGAAGTCGAGCAAGGCAAGAAGACCATGGAGCAGGCCCAGCAGAAGATCGGCCAGGCCATGGAGCAGGCGGGACAGCGCGCGCAGCAGGCCGGCGACGCGGCCGAAAAATAACCGGCCTCCCCCTCACCCCCGCCCTCTCCCCTCTGGCGGGAGAGGGAACGCATCGCGATCCGCTTATTTCGCGAGCGGATCGGGGCGGAGCTGGAATTTCACGACCTTCGAGCGCGTTCCTTTGCCGCCTTCGATATGGAACGGCGCGCGCGTGGCGTAGGTCGACCACAGGCCTCTCCCCTTCCAGCCGGCTTTCGGATCGTCTATGCGACCGTCGAGCCCTTTCGCGTAGAAGCCCATCGGGTACGGCACGCGCAGGACGACGAACTTCCCGTCCTTGAACGCGAGCAGCGCGTCGTTGGCGTTGCCCGTTCGACCCACGAGTAGTAGCTCGCCTCGGCGCTGCCTGAGTCGGCGACGTTCGCGAGCTGCGGCCCGGGGAACGGATAGAGCGTCCAGCCCTCCGGGCAGTGCTTGCCGGTCGCCGCGGGACCGTTGAGCGGTCCCTTGCATTTGCGCCGGTCGAAGCTGGCGAAATGGCCGCTTGCGAGCGGCGCCCAGACGACGCCGTTGCGATCGATGTCCATGCCGCGCGGCGAGTAGCCCGGGAACGGCGGCTCGAATACTTCGGTGAGCGCAGTCTCAGGCGGATTCGATCCGGGGTTCATGCGGATGACGTAGCCGGGATAACCGAGCACCGAGCCCCAGATGGAGCCGTCTACGGGACTGGGCGCGATGCCGTAGAAGCCCGCCACGATGCGTTTGTCCTTTGCCGGATCGATCGGGTCGTTCGGCCCCACATAGTCGTCGCGCCTGCCGTTGCCGTTGGTGTCGAGGATGAACGGCGTCCAGCCCTGGGATTTCTGCTCGTCGCCCGTCTGCTCGAACATTTTCACGTTCAGCCAGCCGAGCACTTCGGAGGCGGCGCCGCCGGAGCTCGCCCACAGCGTATTGTCGGCGTCGAAGCCGAACTGCAGATGGTGCGTCTGGAAACAGGTGTCGATCAGCGTGACCTTGCCAGTGTTCGGGTCGAGCATGGACAGCTGCCGGTTGGAGCGCTCGACGGGAAAATACTTCGCCGCCGGATGATCCGAGCCTTTCCCGCAGAAGGCGGGGTTCGCCGCGGGACGGACTCTCGAGGTGAACCAGACCCGCCCCTTCTCGTCGTACATCGGGTTGTGGGGACTCGTCTGGCTGTCCCAGATGCGCTCCTCGCCCCAATACGGCGAAGGCGCCATCGGAT
>VBDM01000105.1:0-766 GCA_005881355.1 Betaproteobacteria bacterium | reverse complement strand
TTCGGTGGCCGTGTGCCGCGCCGGATCCAGGACCGGAACGAAATCGGTGCTTTCCTCGGTCGCCCCGTACAGCTTCCCGTAAGCGTTGACTGTGGGGTTGCGCTTGTCGGTGGCGATCTCGTCGTGGAGATAGGCGGTCGGCCGCGCCCAATCCCACAAGCTGATGACGACGTTGCGCTCGATGCCTTGCGGTCGCTCAGGCCTCGAGGCCGGAAGCTCGCCCGCCGCGATGCGGTCGGTCCAGTCGCCGAACAAGCCCAGCATCCGCTCCGCATCGAACCGGCCGATATTGTTCGTCATGTTGGTCATCGCCTGCCCGGAGCTGATGCGCCGCGCCCAGGCTTCGGTCGAGCAGTTGAAATGCCCCAGCTCCTTCGGAATGGTGCGCGTCGCCTTGTTGCCGAGCTGATGGCAGGTGTAGCAGCCGTCGGTCTTGACGGTGTCGAGCCAATGCCCCTGGTTCACCGCCTTTCCCACAGGAAACGCGCTCTTCTCGGGAACCTTGAGCATCGAATACCAGTAGATCGCCGGATAGTATTCCGCCGCCGCCGCCGCGTTCGGCGCCACCACGGCAGTCAGATCGAACACTTTCCCGGGAGCGGCCTGCACCTTGGGCGAATCGACCAGTCCATAGCCGCGCACCCATACGCTGTAATTGGCTTTGGGAAGCTCGGGAATCAGGTAGCGGCCGCGATCGTCGGTGACGACGATCTTGGCGAATTTCGTGGGAAGGTCGGTGGTCTCCGCGATCACCCAGACGCCGGCC
>VBDM01000441.1:961-1461 GCA_005881355.1 Betaproteobacteria bacterium | reverse complement strand
GACAAGCACGGCGTGGCGCTCATCCTGCATGCTCTCGCGATGCTGAAGTCGATGGAATTCCGCGGCTACGGCCTCGTCACGGCGCTCATCAACGCCGACGAGGAGATCAGCTCGCCCGGCTCGCGCAAGTTGATCACGCGGCTCGGCGCCGAGCACGACGCCGTGTTCTCCTGCGAGTCCTCGCGGGTGGAAAGCGACAAGCTCGCCCTCGCGACGGCGGGCATCGCCTCCGTGATCCTGAAAGTGAAGGGCCGCGCCTCGCACGCGGGCGAGGCGCCGGAGCAGGGCCGCAACGCCCTCTACGAGCTCGCCCATCAGATGCTCCAGACGCGCAACCTTTCGAATCCGGCGACCGGCCTCAAGATGAACTGGACCCTCGCGAGCGGCGGCAGCGTCCGAAACGCCATTCCCGCCGAAGCGACCGCGACCGCGGACGTGCGCGTGCTGCGCGTGTCGGATTACGACGGCATCGAGCGCGCGGTGCGCGAGCGCATCAGGAA
>VBDM01000441.1:0-948 GCA_005881355.1 Betaproteobacteria bacterium | reverse complement strand
CGAGCGCCGCCGCCCGCCGCTCGAGGCGACCTCCGCGTCGCGCTCGCTTGGCGGCCACGCGCAGCGCATCTACGCCGAGATCGGCAGGAAGCTGGTGGTGGACGCGGTCGCCGAAGGCGGCGGAACCGACGCCGCCTTCGCGTCCTTGAACACCAAGGCGCCCGTCATCGAGCGCTTCGGCCTGCAGGGCTTCGGCGCGCACTCGAACGACGCCGAGTACGTGAATATCGATTCGATCGAGCCGCGCCTGTACCTGCTCGCGCGGATGATCATGGACGTGTCGCTGGGCAGGGATCGCTGAAGGCGCGCTCAGAACTTGTAGTCGATTTCGTGCATGCGGGGCAGGGGCAGCTCGAGCTCGAAGGCTTCCTTGGGGAACAGGTCCTCGAGCGCGGGCCGCTTTCCGGTCAGCACCTGCTCGTGGACCCAGCCGACCAGCGTGCCGTAGTTCCGCTTGTTGATCTCCGACAACCCGTATTCCCAGGGATCGGCGCCGAGCAGAGCGCGCTCCTCCTCCCAGTACGCCCTGAACCAGGCGAGCGGCACGTTGCGCGGGTTGGCGAGGCGCCGGTAGGCGAGCTGCTTCGCCTCCTCGAAAGCGCGCGTCAGGCTCCCCACCACCCACGGGTGGCGCGCGACGATTTCCGATGGAACCGTAGTCACATGCATGATCGGGAAAATCCCCGTGCGCCGGTAGTAGTCGGCCTCGATCGCCTTGTAGTCGGGGAAAAGGCGCGCGACGCGCAGGTCGCCTTCCCCGATCGCGCGCGTGACGTTGGGCGCGATCATCGCGTCGACCTCGCCCGAGAGCAGCATGTCCTCGACCTTCTTTCCCCGCGGCGCGCGCTCGAGCTTCAGGTCCGCCGGGGCCTGCAGCGAGGCCTCGTCGTCGCTCTCGATCACCCAGGTGATGGTCCGGTGCGGCACGCGGAAATCCTCCTCGAGGTG
>VBDM01000104.1:5236-11834 GCA_005881355.1 Betaproteobacteria bacterium | reverse complement strand
TCTCGACGTGCTCGACAAGATGCCGTGGGACGGCTTCACCGAAAGCACCAAGGACCTGAAGGACGTGAAAACCGCCGCCCTGCCGGCGATCTGGAACGAGCCGGCCAAGTTCAAGGAAGCGCAGGAGCGACTCCAGAGCGAAGTCTCCAGGCTGGTATCGGTGAGCAAGAGCGGAGATGAAGCGGCCGTGAAGGCGCAGATCGGCGCGGTCGGCAAGTCCTGCGGCGGCTGCCACGAAAACTTCCGCCAGAAGCAGTAAGAACGCGTTTCCCGAACAAGCCCCGCTGCGGCGGGGCTTTCGCTTTTTGGCGGTGCGCTATGCTTGATGGCGTGATCAGGCCCGCTCGCTCTTTGAATCGCGCCTTGCGGGCGGCCGCAGTGGCCATGCTGCTCGGCGCGGCGGCCGGGAGCGCCTCGGCGCAGGGCGACGTAAGGCGCGGGGAATATCTCGCCAAGGCCGCAGGCTGCGTCGGCTGCCATACGGAGGAAAACAAGGACGCCGTGCCTTATTCCGGGGGCCGTCCGCTCAAGACGCCTTTCGGGACGTTCTACGGCCCGAACATCACGCCGCACGTGGAGACGGGGATTGGCTTCTGGAAGGAAGAGGATTTCGTCCGCGCGATGCGCCACGGCGAACGGCCGGACGGCGCGAATTACTTCCCGGCCTTTCCCTACCCGTCGTTCACGAAAATCTCCGACGCCGACCTGCGCGACCTCTGGGCCTACTTGCGCACGCTGCAGCGGAGCTCGAAGGAGAGCCGCCAGCACGAGCTCCGATTTCCCTTCGGCTGGCGTTTTCTCGTCACGTTCTGGAAGTGGTTTTTCTTCACCCCCGGTCCCTTCGCGAATATCCCGGGGCTCACCGACACCGCCAACCGCGGCGCTTATCTGGTGCAGGCCCTCGGCCACTGCAGCGAGTGCCACACGCCCCGCAATTTCCTCGGCGGGCCCAAGAGCAGCCGCTTTCTCGCCGGAGGCAAGGGACCCGAGGACAAGGACACCCCGAATCTCACGCCGACGGGGCTGAAGAAATTGAGCGACCGCGATGTGGAGAATTTCCTGGTGACGGGCGTCACCCCGGACGGCGATGTCCCGGCCGAGGCGATGGCCGAGGTGATCCGTAACACCACCAGCCAGCTCACGCCGCAGGATCTCAACGCGCTGATCGCCTACCTGCGCGCGCTTCCGAAGCTTGCGCATGCCCCTTTTCAGAGCTCCGACCTTCGGCTTTCGCGTCGGATGCTGTAGTAGGTCCCGGCAAAGATGACCGCCGCGCCGAGCATGATCGAGAGTTCCAGCGGCTCGCCGTAGAAGAGCATCGCGACCGCGGCAATAAGAGGCAGCCGGAGGAAATCGACCGGGACAACGAGCATCGCGTCCGCGATGCGCAAGGCACGCGTGAGGCAGTAGTGAGAGCTCAGGCCTGCCGCGCCGATCGCGACGATCCAGGGCAGATCGGCGGTCCCCGGGGTGACCCAATGAGGCAGCGCGGGAACGAGCCCGAGCGGCAGCTGGATCGCCGACATGTAGAACAGGATCGCGAACGCAGAATCTCTTTCGGCGAGGCGTTTGGTGGCGATATTCATCGAGGCGTAGGCGAACGATCCGGCGAGCATCGCGAGCGCCCCCGGCTCGACGATTGCGAAACCGGGCTTGAGGATGACGAGAATCCCCGCCAGGCCCAGCGCGAGCATGACGATGCGGCCGCGATTCAAGCGCTCGCCCAGGATCAGCATCGCGAGCAGCGCGGTCCACACCGGCATGGTGAACTCGATTGCGAATACGGTCGCAAGCGGCAGCGTCGCGATCGCGTACACCCACGCGTACTGGCCGCCGAAGTGCAGGACGTTGCGCACCATGTGCAGGCCGAAACGCCGCGTACGCAGCACACCCAACCCGAAACGCGGCAGGACGGCGAGCACCAGGACGAACGATACGAGGCTCCGGAGAAACAGGATCTCGAAGCTTCCCATGGTGCGCAGGAGCTCGCGCGCCGCCACGGCCATGACGGCGAACGACAGCATCGCGCCCCCCATCCACAGGGCGCCGCGCAACGCGACGGGAGGCACCGGTTTTTGGACCCGTTTTCCTAGACCTTGCGCGCGAGCTCGGACGCCTTGCCGGTGTAGCGGGCCGGGGTCAGCTCCAGCAGCCGCGCCTTGTCGGCGTCCGGAAGCGCAAGGCCGCGGATGAATGCGCGCATCGCCTCCCGGTCGACGCGCTTGCCGCGCGTCAGCGCCTTGAGCTGCTCGTAGGGATCGGGAAGGCCATGCCTGCGCATCACCGTCTGCACCGCCTCGGCGAGCACCTCCCAGTTCGCCTCGAGGTCCTCGAGCATGCGCGCGGGGTCGGCCTCGAGCTTGCCGAGGCCTTTCAGGCACGACTCCCAGGCGAGCAGGCTGTGGCCGAGCGCGACGCCGATGTTCCGCAGCGCGGTCGAATCCGAAAGGTCGCGCTGCCAGCGCGACACCGGCAGCTTCTCGGAAAGATGCCGAAGCAGCGCGTTCGCGATCCCGAGGTTGCCCTCGGAATTCTCGAAATCGATCGGATTGACCTTGTGCGGCATGGTCGAGGAGCCGGCCTCTCCCGTTTTTGCCTTCTGTTTGAAATAGCCGAGCGAGACGTAGCCCCACAGGTCGCGGTCGAGGTCGAGGAGCACCGTGTTCGCGCGCGCGATCGCGTCGAACTGCTCGGCAAGGCTGTCGTGCGGCTCGATCTGGATGGTGTAGGGATTGAATTCCAGCCCGAGCGATTCGACGAACGTTCGAGCGAAACGCTCCCAGTCGAAATCCGGGTACGCGGCGAGGTGGGCGTTGTAGTTGCCCACCGCGCCGTTCATCTTCCCGGTGAGGGACACCGACGCGGCCGAGCGCCGCGCGCGCCGCAGGCGGTGCACCACGTTCGCAAGCTCCTTGCCGAGCGTCGTGGGCGACGCCGGCTGGCCGTGGGTGCGGGCGAGCATGGCCGTGTCCGCGAGCTTCACCGCGAGCGCCCCCAGCGCCTCGATCACGCGGTCGAGCGCGGGAAGCAGCACGCGGTCCCGCCCTTCCTTGAGCATCAGCCCGTAGGCGAGGTTGTTGATGTCTTCCGAAGTGCAGGCGAAGTGCACGAACTCGGCGACGCGAACCGCTTCCGGGTTGCCGGCAAGCCGCTTCTTCAGCCAGTACTCGATCGCCTTGACGTCGTGGTTGGTCTCGGCCTCGATCGCCTTCACCTGCGCGGCATTCTCCTCCGAAAAGGTTTCGACGATCCGTTCGAGGGCGGAGTTCGTCGCTTTCGAGAAAGGCTCGATCTCGGCGATCGCGGGCTCGACGGCCAGCGCGAGCAGCCAGCGGATCTCGATTGCGACGCGGTAGCGGAAAAGCGCCGCTTCGCTGAAGCACGCGCGCAGCGGCTCGAGTTGCTTGTGGTAGCGTCCGTCCAGAGGGGATAATGCGCTGAGCGGCGAAAGCGGCATCGAGGGAGTGTTGATGGCGGACGGCGGCAATCTTAACATGCGGGTGAACCCGGCCCGGTTCAAGCGCCTGCTCGCCGAAGTCCGCGCCTGCCGCATCTGCGAAGCGCACCTTCCCAATCCGCCGAAACCCGTCCTGCGCGCGTGGCCTACCGCGCGCGTTCTGATCGTGGGGCAGGCGCCGGGCCGGCGCGTGCACGAGAGCGGCGTTCCCTGGAACGACCCTTCGGGCGACCTGCTGCGCCAGTGGCTGCGCATCGAACGGGGGGATTTCTACGACGAGCGCCGCATCGCCATCATTCCGGCGGGGCTCTGCTATCCGGGAACCGGCGAATCGGGCGATCTCCCGCCGCGCCCCGAGTGCGCGCCGCACTGGCACCCGAGGCTGCGCGCGATGCTGCCGCGCATCCGGCTGACGCTGCTCGTCGGCAGCTACGCCCAGGCCTACTACCTGGGCGCGCGCAGAAAAAAAACGCTTGCCGAAACCGTGCGCGCCCGCGAGGAATACCTGCCCGAATTCTTCCCCCTGCCCCACCCCAGCCCGCGCAACCGGCTGTGGATGAAAAGGAACCCCTGGTTCGAGCGCGAAGCGCTGCCTCAGCTGAGACGGCGGTTCAAGTCCTGTCTGCGCGACATGGTACAATTTCGCCCGTCGCTCGCTCGCTCAGCACTCGAGGGCGGCGCCCAACCCGCGACTTCTCCGCAAGACCCTCACCCGAAATGAAGCTCATCGGCTCGCTCGCCAGCCCGTTCGCGCGCAAGGTGCGCATCGTGCTCGCCGAAAAAAAAATCGACTACGAGTTCGAGAACGACAATCCCTGGAAGCCGCAGGCCGCCGCCGCCCGCGTCAACCCGCTCGGGAAGGTGCCGGTGCTGGTGCTCGACGACGGCACGGCGCTGTTCGACTCGCGCGTGATCGTCGAATTCCTGGACAACGCGTCGCCGCTCGGCCGGCTGCTTCCCGCGGAAAACCGCGAGCGCATCGAGGTGCGGCGCTGGGAAGCGCTCGCCGATGGCGTGCTGGAGGCCGGAGTGCTCGCGCGCCTTGAAAACCAGCGCGAAGCGAAGCTGCGAAGCGCGCCGTGGACCGAGCGCCAGCTGGGGAAGGTCCACGCCGGCCTCGCCGCGATGGATTCGGAGCTCGGCGACAAGCCCTGGTGCGCGGGAAACGGCTACACGCTCGCCGACATCGCGGTCGGCGTGTGCCTCGGCTGGCTCGATTTCCGCTATCCCAAGATGGACTGGAAAAAGGGTCACGCCAACCTTGCTCGGGCGTTCGCAAAGCTCTCCGAGCGAGCGTCCTTCGTCGACACCGTCCCGCAGGAGTAGCGGGACTACTGGATCACACCTCCACCCAGGCAGACCTCACCGCGGTAGAGCACCAGCGACTGCCCCGGCGCCACCGCCCACTGCGGCGCGTCGAACTCCACGTCGAGCCCGGCAGCGCTCACCTGAGCAAGATGGCAGGCGGCATCCGCTTGCCGGTAGCGCGTTTTTCCGCCGTAGGGGAGCTGCATATCCGGAGGCGCGCCGCTCACCCAGGCGAGGTCCCGCGCTGAAAGCCGCTCGCGCAGGAGCAGCGGATGGTCGTGCCCCTGCACCACGATCAATTCATTCTTGTCCCGGTCCTTTCCCGCCACGTACCACGGCTCGCCTTCGGAGTCCTTCCGCCCGCCGATGCCGACGCCTTTGCGCTGGCCGATGGTGTAGAAGGAAAGCCCGATGTGCTCTCCGACTACTTTGCCCTCTGGCGTGCGCACGGCGCCCGGCTGTTTCGGCAGATAGCGGCCCAAGAAATCCCGGAACGGCCGTTCGCCGATGAAGCAGATGCCGGTCGAGTCGCGCTTCGAGAAATTGTGCAGCCCCGCCTCCTTCGCGATTGCGCGCACTTCGGTCTTCTTCAATTCCCCGAGCGGGAAAACCACGCGCGCGAGCTGCTCCTGGTTCAGGCGGTGCAGGAAATAGCTCTGGTCCTTGGAAAGGTCGACGGCCTTGAGCAGCTCGAAGCGCCCGGCCGATTCTCTCAGCCGCGCATAGTGTCCGGTGGCGATGCGCTTCGCGCCCAGCGACAGGGCGTGATCAAGGAAGGCCCTGAACTTGATCTCGGCGTTGCACAGCACGTCGGGGTTGGGAGTGCGGCCGGCGGAGTATTCGGCGAGGAAGGCGCTGAAGACCCGCTCCTTGTATTCCGCGGAAAAATTCACCACCTCCAGGTCGACGCCGATCACCTCGGCGACCGAGGCGCAGTCGATCAAATCCTCGCGAGTCGAGCAGTATTCCTCGTCGTCGTCCTCCCAGTTCTTCATGAAAAGGCCGACGACATCGAACCCCTGATGCTTGAGGAGGAGCGCGGCGACCGACGAATCGACCCCGCCCGACATGCCCACTACGACACGCTCACCCGCCATCGTCAGACCTACGCCACGCGGCGCTGGTTCTTCCGGATGAACTCCGCCATGCGCGCGACGCCCTGCTCGATCGCGGCCTTGGAGGCGGCGTAGGAGAAGCGGATGTGCTGGCCCTCGCCGGGCACGCGCGCGCCGAAGTGGATATCGGCGAGCACTGCGACCCCGGCCTCGTTGAGGAGCCGCTTCCTGAACTCCTCGGAATCGGCGGCGCCTATCATGCGGCAGGCTTCGGTGACATTCGGCCACGCGTAGAACGCCCCGCCCGGAGTCCTGCAGGAGACGCCCGGCACGCGGTTCAAGAGCCCCACGATCAGGTCGCGCCGCTCAAGGAACGATTTGCGCATCTTCTCGGCCTCGCCCTGAGGGCCGTTCACGGCCTCGACCGCCGCCCACTGGCTGATATGCGAGGCGCAGGAATCGGTGTTGGTCACCCAGCGCACGAACTGGGAGCTGAGGACCGGGTTGGAGGCGAAGCCGATGCGCCAGCCCGTCATCGCCCAGGTCTTGGAAGCGCCGTCGCAGATGATGGTGCGCTCGTACATCCCGGGGAGCGAGGCGATCGAGCAGAACTCGCCTTCGTAACAGAGCCGCGAATAGATCTCGTCGGCATAGATCCAGACTTCCGGATGGCGCCTGAGGATCGCCGCGATGGCCTCGAGGTCCTTCCCCGTCAGGATGCCGCCGGTCGGGTTCTGCGGGGAGTTGAGGATGACGAGCTTCGTCTTCGAGGAGATCT
>VBDM01000104.1:3290-5229 GCA_005881355.1 Betaproteobacteria bacterium | reverse complement strand
GGGATCGAAAGCGAAATCACGCGCCTCGCGAAGATGCAGCGGAACGGGCACCGCCCCATTCGCGACGATCTGCGACTCGTAGATCGGAAACCCGGGATTCGGATAGATCACTTCGTCGCCCACTCCGTAGTCGGTCGTCGAAAGAATGCTGTAGGCGATGAAGGGCTTCGCCCCTCCGCCGACTACGACGTCTTCCGGCCGGATCTTGAGGCCCCGCATGGAACCCATATAGCGCGCCGCGGCTTCGCGCAGCTCGACGATGCCGGCCGAGGGCGTGTAGCCGTGCTTGCCCTCGCGCACCGCACGCACCGCCGCGTCCTGCACGTTGACGGGCGTATGGAAATCCGGCTGGCCGATGCAAAAGGAGATGATGTCCTTGCCCTTGCGGACGAGCTCGTTCACCTCGGCGAGGACCACGAAGGCGTTTTCTGTTCCGAGCTCGGCGGTGCGGCGGCTGATCTTAGGCATGACGGGAGCGTCAGGTGAACTTAAAGCGAGCCATTTTATCCTATGCGGGACGGGCTTCGTGCCTTATCATTTGCTGCGCCAAATCGGGAGAAAGGTTCATGCTGGTCAACTGCGTCGCCTATCAGGAGGGAAAGAAACTCGCCGACATCAAACCCGAGGACATCAACCGCTTCTTGAGCCGGCCCGAGTGCTTCGTCTGGGTCGGGCTCAAGGACCCCGCTCCCGGCGAGCTCGCCGCCCTGCAGCACGAGTTCGATCTGCACGAGCTCGCGGTCGAGGACGCGCGCCACGGCCACCAGCGCCCCAAGATCGAGGAGTACGGAGACTCGATATTCTGCGTTCTGCACAACGTCGAGGTCGAGGGCGACGAGCTCAAAATCGGCGAGGTCGACATCTTCGTCGGCAGGAACTACGTGCTCTCGGTTCGCAACCAGGCCCAGCCGGGCTTCGCCGCCGTGCGCGCGCGCTGCGAACGCGAGCCCGAGCTCCTCAAGCACGGGGCGGGATTCGTGTTCTACGCGCTGATCGACGCCGTGGTCGACCGCTACTTTCCCGTGCTCGACGCGATCGAGGCCGAATTCGAGAAGTTCGAGGAGCAGATCTTCTCCGGCAAGTCGCTGCGCGCCAACATCGAGGGGCTTTACTACGTGAGGCAGAAGCTCACGACGATGCAGCACGCGGTCCTGCCCCTGCTCGAGGCCGTCGGCAAACTATACGGCGGCCGTGTGCCGCAGGTGTGCGCCGGGATGCAGGAGTACTACCGGGACGTATAGGACCACCTGGTGCGCATCAAACAGCTGATCGAGTCCTTGCGCGACACCGTGACCACCGCGATCCAGGTGAATGTGGCCATGATCACATTCGGCGAGACCGAAGTGACCAAGCGCCTCGCGGCCTGGGGCGCGCTCATCGCGGTGCCGACCTTCATCGCCAGCGTCTACGGCATGAACTTCGAGCACATGCCGGAATTGAAATGGGCATTCGGCTATCCTGTCGCGCTCGGAGCGATGGCCGCGATCAACGTCTACCTCTGGGTCCGCTTCCGCAAGGCGGGATGGCTGTGAGTCAGCGGGCCGCCGGCGAGCGCTTCGGACGGGCGGCATAGAGCGCGCGAAAGGTCCTCCAGGACTTAGGAGCCGGGAAGAGCCGGCCCTTGGTCCATTCGCCGCCGAAGGGCAGCATGGAGATCATGCCTCTGCGCCCGCCGAGCAGGCGCAGGAAGCACGCGCCGATCGCCGCGGCGAGCGCATAGAGGCGCGGATGCTGGGCCATCCATGACCACAGGCTCAACGCGAGCATCTCGCGCCGCGGGCGCAGGCCGCGGTCCACCTGCTTTTCGCGCAGCGTGCGCAGCAGCTCGGGCAGCGGGATCTTGACCGGGCAGACGACCGAGCATGCGCCGCAGAGCGTCGCCGCGTGGGGCAGGTCGAGCGCGTTTTCCAAACCTGCGTAGCTCGGCGTGAGCACCGAA
>VBDM01000104.1:0-3281 GCA_005881355.1 Betaproteobacteria bacterium | reverse complement strand
GGGCAGTGGTTCATGCAAGCCCCACAGCGGATGCAGCGCAGCATCTCCTTCATGTCGCCGCCCACGAGGCTCGTGCGGCCGGCGTCGACCAGGATGAACACCATGTGCTCGGGCCCCTCGCTATCCTGCCGCCCGCGCGGCCCGGTGAACAGGCTCACGTAGTTGGAAATCGGCTGGCCGGTCGCCGAACGCGTCAGCAGCCTCAGGAGCGTGGAGAAATCCTCCAGAGTCGGGATCACCTTCTCGATCCCCGTGATGCAGACGTGCACGCGCGGCAGGGTCGTCACCATGCGCCCGTTGCCCTCGTTCGTGACGATGACGCCGGACCCGGTCTCGGCGACGAGAAAATTGCCGCCCGAGATGCCCAGATCGGCGGAGAGAAAATGCTGCCGCAGCACATCGCGAGCCTCGCGGGTCATGCCTGGAATATCGTCCTTGCGCGGCGCATGGTGATGGACCTCGAACAGGCTCGCGACCTCGTCCTTGCTCTTGTGCAGCGCCGGCGCGATGCTGCAGGATGTACTCGCCCAGATCGGTCTCGATCGGCGTCACCCCGTTCGCTTCGAGCGCCTCGTTCACGCCGGCCTCCTCCGAGAGCATCGACTTCGACTTGACCGCCTTCCTGAGGCCGTGTCGCCGACAGGTCTCGAGCAAGAGCTCGCACGCCTCTTCGCGGCTTTCCGCGTAGAGCACCTGTGCGCCGCGCCGTACGGCTTCCGCCTCGAAGCGCCCGAGCCACGCATCCAGATTTGCGAGCGACCGGTCTCTGATCGCTGCGCCCTCCCCTCGCAGCCTCTCGAAGAGCTCCGGGCCGAAGTCGGCCACCGCCTTGGCTCGCAGCGCAGTGAACCCCGCGGACTGGAATTTGCTCAGGTTGGCCTGCAGGGTCGCGTTCGCGAGCGCTTCACCGGCGCGCGTTTTGAAGTGCATCGAATGGACGCGCAAGGCGCTACTCCTCCGCCATCCCGGCCAGCACTTCGGCCACGTGAAGCACGCGCGTCTTCGCGTCGCCGCGCCAGCGCAGGCGCCCTTCGATATTGAGCAAATCGCCGAGCACGACAGCCTGCGCTCCGCTCGCCTGGATGTGGGCGCATTTCTTCTCGGCCATTGCGCAGGAGATCTCCCCGTACTTGATCGAAAAGGTGCCGCCGAAGCCGCAGCAGGTTTCGCACTCGTCCATCTCGACGAGCTTCAGGCCGGCGACCTTTGCGAGGAGCCGCCGCGGTTGCACCTTCACGCCGAGCTCGCGCAGGCCCGAGCAGGAATCGTGATAGGTCACCGCGCCCTCGAAACTCCCGGGAACGTCGGCCCGCTTTGCCACCTTGACGAGAAATTCGGTGAGCTCGTAGGTGCGCTCGCCGAGCCGCCCGGCCTCGGCGCGCAGGAAAGGCTCGTCCCGGAACACCTCGGGAAAATGCGTGCGGATCATGCCGGCACAGGACCCGGAAGGCACGACCAGGTAACGGCAGTCCTCGAACTCGCCGATCAACTTCCGCGCAAGCGCGCGCGCCGACTTGCGATCGCCCGAGTTCCAGCCCGGCTGACCGCAGCAGGTCTGCGTCCCCGATCGACGGCCGCATCAGGTCGACGAGACAGGTGACGAACAGGCCGACTCGCATGGAGAGATTCCGGAAACGGGAGCACCGGTCGCGTCGAAATCATAGCACGCGGGATTGCACGTCCCGCGTCGCGCGTTCCCTATCGTGGTATAAAATTGCGCGATTCGATATCGACCGGCGAACCCATGATCATCGATTTCGACTCCCATCTGCGCGAAGGCTATTTCATGGACGAGGTCTACAAGCTCGACGGGCCGTATGAGCGTTTCAGGCCGGTCAAGTTGAACGACGGCCGCACGCACAATACCAAGTTCCTCCACTCCCTCGACCCCATCAGCCCGCAGGGGCACGCCGCTCACCGGCACCCCTATATCTACGACCCGAAGACCAACTGGCGCGGGGGCGATATCGCGGCGCGGCAAGTGGGCGGCTACGACATGGCGCGCCGCCGGGAGGACATCGCCAAGGAAGGCATCGACAAGCAGCTGCTATTCCCGACGCAGATCACCGTCGCGACCTCGAACATCGGCGGGCTGGGACGCGAGTGCGCGCGCCTTTTCAACGATTGGGTGGCGAAGCTGGTGAAGGGTCATGAGAATATTTTCCTGCCGGTGGCGATGGCGCCCGCGGGCTGTCCCGAAGCCATGGCGGAAGAGTTGCGCCGCTGCGTGAAGGAGCTCGGCTTCAGGACTTCGCACCTTGTGCCTTATTGCGGAACGCGCAATCTGGACGACCCGAGCTTCTACCCTTACTACCAGACGGCGGAAGAGCTCGGCGTTCCGCTGCTGTGCCATCCGAATAGCAACGGCGAGCTGGTCGACCGGTTCGACAATTTCTACAAGACGCATGTGCTCGGGCGCCCGACCAACTGCAGCGCGGCCCTCGTGGCGCTGGTGCTCGGAGGCGTGCTCGAGAAATTCCCCAAGCTCAAGGTCGTGTTCTTCGAGTGCAGCGCCGAGTGGATCCTTTACTGGATGCACCGCATGGACGACGACTGGGAATGGGCGAAGGACTTTCCGCAGATCTCGGGCATGCTCAAGATGGCGCCCTCGGAGTACATACGCCGCAACTGTTACGTGACCTGCGAGGCCGACGAAGCCGATCTCGCGCGGCCGATCGCCGAGATCGGCGAAGATCACATACTCATGGCGAGCGACTATCCGCACTTCGACTCGGAGTTTCCCCATACCGTCGCAAGTATCCGCGCGCGAAAGGATATTACCGAGCGGCAAAAGAGCAAGATCCTGGGCGAGAACGCGGCGCGCTTGCTGCGGCTCTAGTCGCTGCACCGCCGTGCCGATTCGCTTCGTCGTTCTGCTGGGTCTGGCGGTTGCGCCCGCGAGCTTCGCGGTCGAGCCCACGTCTGCCGTCGCCGGGGTCGCTTCCTATTCGGGTCCGGATCGGAGCGAACGCCTGATCGCCGCCGCCAAGAGGGAAGGCGAGCTGACGCTGTACTCGTCGCTGACGCAGGACGACCAGCTCAAGCTCGTTGCCGACTTCAAGCGCCGCTACGGGGTTACCGTGAAGTTCTGGCGCGGCAGCCAGGCACACATCCTTCAGCGCGTGCTCAGCGAAACGCGCGGGGGTCGCTTCGAGTTCGACGTGCTCGAGACCAACGCCCCGCAGATCGAGGCGCTCGCGCGGGAAAAGCTCCTGCAGAAAATGAACTCGCCCTACATCGAGCAGGAATTGCTGCCCGAGGTCATGCCGTCGCACGGCGAG
>VBDM01000086.1 GCA_005881355.1 Betaproteobacteria bacterium | reverse complement strand
TCCCTTCGATTTTGCGAAGGTGACGCGCCAGCCCAATACGCTCGCCGCGCACAGCCTGATCGCGCTCGCCATCGATGCGGGCAAGCAGGACGCGGTGGTGGAGGCTTTTTTCCGCGCTTTCTTTCTCGAGGGCAGGGACCTGACTTCCGCCGAAACGCTCGCCGGGATCGCGGTCGGCGCGGGGCTCGACGAGGGCGACGTGAAGGCTTTTCTCGGCAGCGCCGACGCGCGTGCGCACATCGAGGCGGAGGACAAGCAGGCGCGCGAGATCGGCGTCGAGGGCGTGCCCTTTTTCATCTTCAACCGCCGGCTCGCCGTTTCCGGCGCGCAGGCGCCCGAGGTGCTGCTCGAGGCGATGCTCGAGGCGGAGAAAGAGCCCGCGCCTTCCGCGGCGGGGTGAAGCCGCGCTGCCGATGGACTCCCCGCCGGCCAAGGCCTACGCCGTCTCGTTCCATCCGCGCGCAGGCGAGCCCGCGCTCGCGCGGCGCCTTTCGCGCGAGATCGAAGGCGAGGTCCTCTTCGATGCGGCAAGCCGCGGCCGCTATTCCACCGACGCCTCGATCTACCAGATCGAGCCGGTCGGGGTGGTCGTGCCGAAGACCGAGCGCGACGCGCAAATCGCTCTGAAAATCGCGGTCGAAGAAGGCATTCCGGTTCTGCCGCGGGGCGCCGGCAGCTCGCAGTGCGGGCAGGCCGTAGGCGCGGCGCTCGTCATCGACACGAGCAAATATCTCAACCGCATCGTCCTGGTCGACCGCGAAAGCGCGACCGCCGTGGTGCAGCCGGGCGTGGTGCTCGACACGCTGAACGCGTACCTGCGTTCGCACGCGCTGTGGTTTCCCGTCGATGTTTCGACCAGCGCGCAAGCCACGATCGGCGGGATGGCGGGCAACAATTCCTGCGGGTCGCGCTCGATCCGCTACGGAAACATGGTGCACAACGTCCTCGGCATCGACGCGCTGCTCGCCGACGGCGCCGAATACCATTTCGGCGCGGTGCCCGAAGATCTGTCGCGGCTCGCCGGACCCAGGAGCTACGTCGGGCTCGCGCAAAAAATACGCGCGGTCGCGGAGCGCGAAGCGGGCGAGATCGAGGCGCGCTGGCCGAAGGTGCTGCGGCGCGTGCAGGGGTACAACCTCGACACGGTGGCCCCGCGCGGGGCGTGGAACTTCGCGCAGCTGCTGGTGGGCTCCGAGGGCACGCTCGCGTTCTCTAAACGCATCCACCTGAAGCTCTCGCCGCTGCCCAAGGCGAGGACGCTGGGCGTGTGCCACTTCGCGACGTTCCGTCGCGCGATGGAAGCGCCGCAGCACATCGTGAAGCTCGCGCCGACCGCGGTGGAGCTGGTCGATCGCACGATGATCGGGCTCGCGCGCGGCAATGCCGCATTCCGCGCGACGGTGGAGCAGTTCATCCGCGGCGACCCCGACGCCATCCTGCTCGTCGAATTCGCAGGCGAAGGGCGCGACGACCAGTTGAGAAAGCTCAAGGAGCTGACCGGGCTGATGGCGGATCTCGGCCACCCGGGGAGCGTCGTCGAGATCACCGACGCCGGCCTGCAGCGCGAGGTGTGGGAAGTGAGAAAGGCGGGCTTGAACATCATGATGTCGATGAAGGGGGATGGGAAGCCCGTCTCCTTCATCGAAGACTGCGCGGTGCCGCTCGAGAACCTCGCCGAATATACCGATTCTCTCACGCAAGTCTTTCGCAAGCACGGCACCGAAGGCACCTGGTACGCGCACGCCTCGGTGGGAACTCTCCACGTGCGGCCGATCCTCAACATGAAGGAGGACGGCGCGAAGAAAATGCGCGCGATCGCCGAGGAAGCCTGCGCGCTGGTGAAGAAATACAAGGGCGCGGCCTATTCGGGCGAGCACGGCGACGGCCTGGTGCGCTCCGAATGGATCGAGCCCATTCTCGGGATGCGCCTTGCCGCGGCGCTCGCCGAGATCAAGGACCTGTTCGATCCGAAGGGGCTGATGAACCCCGGCAAGATCGTTCGGCCGTCCAGGCAGGACGACCGGTCTCTGTTCCGGTTCAAACCCGGTTACGCCCCCCAAAAGCTCGATACGGCGCTCGACTGGAGCGAGTGGAGCGTGCCGGGCGCGGCGAGCCGGGGTTTCGCGGCGGCGGTCGAGATGTGCAACAACAACGGGCACTGCCGCAAGTTCGACGCGGGCACCATGTGCCCCTCGTTCCGCGCGACCGGCGACGAGCGGCACTTGACGCGCGGCCGCGCCAACACGCTGCGGCTCGCGCTCTCGGGCCAGCTCGGGCCGGAGGCATTCACTTCGGATGAGATGCACGAGACGCTGGCACTGTGCGTGTCCTGCAAGGGCTGCAGGCGGGAGTGCCCGACCGGCGTGGACATGGCGAAGATGAAGATCGAGTTCCTGCATCACTATCATCGCCGCCACGGCTATCCGCTGAGGGACAGGCTGATCGCCTATCTGCCGCGCTGGGCGCCGCGCGCCGCAGGCGCTGCGCCGCTCGCGAACGCGATTCAGGCGGCGGGCAAGCGCTGGCTCGGATTCGCGCGCGAGCGCTCGCTGCCGAGGTGGCGGCGCGACGCGTTCCTGAGCTCGCTGCGCAACTGGGGCGGCGCGGGCAAGGCCGGCGAAGTCGTTCTGCTCGTCGATACCTTCAACAATTACTTCGAGCCCGAGAACGCGCGCGCCGCGCTCGCAGTGCTCGCCCGCGCCGGATACGGCGTCCACGTCGCCCGCGCCCAGGACAGTTCGCGGCCCCTCTGTTGCGGCCGCACCTTTCTCGCCACCGGAATGGTCGATGAGGCAAAGGCCGAAGCGCGGCGCGTGATCGCCGCAATGAAGCCCTACGTCGAGCGGAGGATTCCCGTCGTCGGGCTCGAGCCTTCGTGCCTGCTGACGCTGCGCGACGAATTCAAGGCCATCCTTCCGGGCCGCGAGACCGAAGCCTTGTCGGCGCAAGCGCTGCTGTTCGAGGAATTTCTCGCGCGGGAGCAGCAAGCCGGGCGCCTTTCCCTGCGCTTGAAACCTCTCCGGGAAAAAAAGGCGCTGCTGCACGGCCACTGCCATCAGAAGGCGTTCGGAGCGATGCCGGCGGTGCAGCAGGTCCTCGCGCTCGTACCCGAGCTGAAAGCGGAAGCGATCGAATCCTCCTGCTGCGGGATGGCGGGAAGCTTCGGCTACGAGGCGTCGCACTACGAGGTCTCGATGAGGATGGCCGAGCTTGCGCTCTTGCCGAAGCTTCGCTCGGCCGGACCCGACGCGCTCGTCGTCGCCGACGGCACCAGCTGCCGCCACCAGATCGCCGACGGCGCGGGCGCAAAAGCGGTTCATGTCGCGCAGGTCCTCGCGCGCGCTCTGGCCTAGCCGGTTCCGCGCCGCATGATACTCGAGGGCGCGCAGGCGGCGCTCGCCCTTGCGCCGATCGCTTTCGCCGGCGGCTTCATCCAGGGCCTGACCGGCTTCGGCTCGGCGCTCGTCACGATTCCGCTCGCCACGTTTTTCGTTCCGCTGCCCTTCGCGCTCGCCGTGTTCGCGATCGTGGACTTCGCGAACGGCCTGCGGCTGGGGCTGGAGAACCCGCGCAACGCGGTCCTCGGCGATATCGCGCGCATGGTCCCGCTCATGATCGCCGGGATCGTCACGGGGACGACGCTGCTCGTCAACCTGCCGCGCAACGCGTCGCTCGTCGCGCTCGGGACCTTCGTCCTCGCCTACGCGCTCTACAGCCTCGCCCGGCGCGGGGCCGCCGCGACGGTCAGCCGGCACTGGGCATTCCTCGCCGGATTCTGCGGCGGGCTCTCGGGAACGCTATTCGGCGCGGGCGGGCCTCCCTACGCGATCTATCTTTCGCACCGGCCCCTCTCCAAGGAACAGTTCCGCGCGACCATGACCCTCACCACCATCTTCAGCATCGGGCTACGCCTGGTCGCGTTCGCGGCGACGGGCCTGCTCGCGCAGGATGGGGTGTGGATCACCGCCGCCGCGGCGATCCCGGCCGGGCTTTTCGCGATTTATCTCGCGTCGCGGATTTTTCGCGTGATCTCGCGCGAGATGGTGATGCGCGCGGTGGGGATCCTGCTGCTCGCGAGCGGCGCCTCGCTCATCGCGCGCGGGCTCGCTTGAGGTTATCGAAAAGGGGGTACACCCCCTTCAAATCCCCCAAATTGGGTCTGCCAAAAAACGCTTCCCGTCGGGAAGCGTTTTTCAGCAGTCGGTGGGACTCAGGCGCGGATGTCGGGATCGAGCTGCCGCTCGATCCAGGCGATCTGGTCTTTCAGGAGTAGCTTGCGGCGTTTCATTCGGGTGAGGGCCAGCTGGTCGTGGGAGGGGTCGTCTCCAAGTCTGTGGATGGCGGCGTCCAAGTCCCGGTGCTCGAGCTGCAGCTCGTGCAGCCGCTGCCTCATCTCTACCTGCATCTGTTCATTCCCCGTTTCGACCATGGCACGCTTTCATTCGATCATGGGCGCCGACAGCCACTGGCCCATGGACAGGTTGAGCGCAAGAAGCCCAAGAAAATCATCGGGCTCGCGAAAATACTCCACCGCAAACCTGAACACTCCGTAACCCAGGAGAAACGCGCCGGAGACCGCCCCCGCGGGCCTGGGCTTCGATGAGTAGATCCACAGGATCGCGAAGAGGAGCACCCCCTCGAGCGCGACGTGATAGAGCTGTGAGGGGTGGCGCGGGAGCGGCCCCGCGCCCCGGAACAGCATTCCCCAGGGCGCATCGGTGACCCGGCCGTACAGCTCGCCGTTGATGAAATTGCCGATCCGCACCGCGGCGAACGCGAGGGGCGCCAGAGGCGCGAAGAAATCCGTGATCTCGAGCCAGCGCAGGCCGTGCTTTCGCGCGACCCACCAGATCGCGAGCAGCACGCCGAGGAACCCGCCGTGGAACGACATGCCGCCGTGCCAGATCGCGAG
>VBDM01000085.1:5990-6494 GCA_005881355.1 Betaproteobacteria bacterium | reverse complement strand
CGCCGAGGAGGCGCCCAAATGAATACCCGGGACTCGTGAGAACCGTATTTTTCCTGCTGCTCTTCGCCAACCTCGGCCTGCTCGCGTGGACTTATTTCGCGGATCCCGCGTCGACCGAGGCGCAGTTGATGGAGCAGCAGCTCAACCCGCAGGCGATCACGCTGCTCAGCCCCGAGCAGCTTTCGGCGCTTGCGGCCGAGCGCGCCAAGCAGGTTGCCGCGCGCCCCAAGCTGCCGCCCCCTCCGCCCCCACCGCCCAAGGTCGCCGTCGCCGCGTGCCTAGAGCTCGGGGCGTTCAATCCGGGGGAGATCGCGCGCGTGCGGCAGGTTCTCGAGCCGCTCAAGCTGGGCCCAAGACTCTCCCAGCGCAACGTGCAGGAATTCGCGAGCTACTGGGTGTTCATGCCGCCTCAGGGCAGCCGTCAGGCGGCCAACCGGAAATCCGCCGAGCTGAAAAAGCTCGGCGTGGAGGATTTCTTCGTCCTGCAGGAGGATCCCAAGTCCC
>VBDM01000085.1:0-5951 GCA_005881355.1 Betaproteobacteria bacterium | reverse complement strand
CGCACGGCCCGGGTCGGTCCCAAAGAAACGTCGGTGCAGAAGGTCTACTTCACCGTGCGCGAAGTTCCGGAAGAGCTTGCCTCCAGATTGAACGAGCTGCGGCAGGGCTTTCCGGGCAGCGAGCTCAAGGACTGCCCGCCGGAGGAAAGGCGCGCGGGAAAGTGAGCCGGATCAAGCTTCGCGAATTTTCCTGAGCAGAGCGGTCGTCGAGCGCTGGTGCCTGAAGGAGATCGAATGGACGCTTCCGCCCCAGCCGCGGACCTCGGCCGCTCCGACGATCGCCTCGGGCTTCCAGTCGCCGCCCTTGGCGAGAACCTCCGGCCGGCAGGCGAGGATCAGCGCGAGCGGCGTGTCCTCGTCGAACCAGGTGACGAGATCGACGGATTCGAGCGCCGCGACCACCGCGATGCGGTCGGCGAGCGGATTGAAGGGGCGCTCCTCGCCCTTTCCGAGACGCTTCGCCGAGGCATCGCCGTTGACCGCGACCAGAAGCATCGCCCCCAGGGCGCGCGCCTCGGCGAGATAGGTGACGTGCCCGCGATGCAGGATGTCGAAGACGGGGCAGATTTTCTGCTCGAAAGGGGCGCTCATCGTGGTATCTTACCCGACGACATGCGCTCTCTTTTGTTCCTGCTGCTCGCCGCGCTGGGCTCTACGCCGGCTCTTGCCGCGTGCCCGCCGCTCATCGACCACACTTTCCCGAGCCTCACGGATCAGGCGACGCCCTTGTGCCGGTTCGAGGGCAAGGTGCTGCTCGTGGTGAATACCGCGAGTCAATGTGGATACACCCCTCAGTACGAAGGGCTGGAGGCCTTGTACCGTCGCTACCGCGACAGGGGGCTCGTGGTGCTGGGATTTCCGGCGAACGATTTCGGCGGACAGGAGCCCGGGGACAACCGCGACATCGCCAAGTTCTGCGAGGCGAACTACGGCGTGAGTTTTCCCATGTTCGCGAAATCCGGCGTGGCGGCGGGCAACGCGAACCCGTTCTACAAGACGCTTGCCGCAAAGACCGGCGAGTGGCCCCAATGGAACTTCCACAAGTACCTGATCGACCGCTCGGGCGAGAAGGTGCTGTCCTTCGGAAGCGCAGTGGAGCCCGGCGATCGCAGGCTCGTCGGCGAGATCGAGCGCATGCTCGCGGCGCCCGCGCGTTAGTTGATAGGGCTGTTGAAAAACGCTTCCGGAGAGGAAAGCGTTTTTCTGCAGCCTCCGATTTGGGGGATATAAAAGGGGGCGTGCCCCCTTTTCGACAACTTGTCAGGCCGCAGCTCCGCTTCTTCCTATTCGGTTCGGGGCGGGACGACGTACTCGAAGACGCGCACGACTTTCAGCACCCCTGCCGTGCCGCGCGCGATCTCGGTCGCGGCGTCCGCTTCCTCGCGCGTGACCAGACCGAGCAGGTGCACGACGCCGGCCTCGGTCACGACTTTGACGTCGGTCGGCCTGAATTTTCCGGCTCCGAGGAAGCTGCTTTTCACCTTGCTGGTGATGTAGGCGTCGTTGCCGCGGGAGGTGGCCGAGCTCGCGCCCGCGACCTGCAGCTCGTTGACTACGGTCTTGACCTGGGGGACCTCGCCGACGACTTTCTCGACTTGCGTCCTGGCCTGCGCGGTGGGCACTTCGCCGGTGAGCAGCACCGTGTAGTTGTAGCTGGTGACGTTGACGTGTCCCTCGCCCTTGAGCGCTTCGTCGATACGGTCGCCCGCCGCGCTTTCGATGCGATGATCGCCGAGCATGACCTCGAGCTGGCGGCGGTCGGCGGCGAGAATCACCCCAGTCGTCATGCCGCCGACGATGAGGGTGTCGACGCAAGCTTGAAGGACCGTGACCGAAAGAACGAGCAGCGCCACGGCGCCCCACCGCCTGGGTGCGCACTGTGTCATTCGGCTCCCAGCAACATGGAATCGATCCCGTCGCACAGGCAATGCAGGGTGAGCAGATGCACTTCCTGTATGCGCGCGGTCTGGGAGTGCGGCACGCAGATGTTCACGTCTTCCGGCGCGAGCAGCTTGCCGATCTCTCCTCCGCCCCGGCCGGTGAGGGCGACCACGCACATTTCGCGCTCGTGGGCCGCCGAGACGGCGCGCGCCACGTTTTTCGAGTTGCCGCTGGTGGAAATCGCGAGAAGCACGTCGCCCGCCTGGCCCAGGGCGGTCAGCTGCTTGGAGAACACCTGCTCGTATTCGTAGTCGTTCGCGATCGCGGTGAGGGTGGAGGTGTCGGTCGTCAACGCGATCGCGGCGAGCCCGGGGCGCTCGCGCTCGAAGCGGTTGAGCAGCTCCGCGGAGAAATGCTGGGCGTCGGCGGCCGAGCCGCCGTTTCCGCAGGCAAGGATCTTGCCGTTGGCGAGCAGGCATTTCACCATGATCTCGGTGGCGCGGGCGATCGGCGCTGCGAGCGCGTCGACGGCCTTGAGCTTCAGCTGGGCGCTGTCGTCGAACTGGCGGCGGATGCGCGCCGGCAGGTCCACGCTGTCCTCGGCCGGGCGGGCGGTGACGGCTTTCATGGCAGCGTCATTCTACCGCAGCAAAACCCGGCGGCCTTTAGGCCGAGAATGCGTCGCGTATCCATTCTATCCGCGGCGGCTCGAGGCGCTCGAGCAGGACCACATCGAACCGGCAGGGCACTTCCCTTTTCCCGGCGAGGTAGTGGCGCGCCGCGGCGATGATGCGCGCCTGCTTGCGCGGGCCGACGCTGTAGGCGGCCCCGCCGAAGCCTCCGGAGCGTCGCAGCTTGACTTCGGTGAAGACGACCGTGTCCCGGTCGCGCAGGACCAGATCGATCTCGCCCCAGCGGCAGCGATAGCGGGTTTCGATCAATGCGAGGCCTTTGCGCTGCAGGTAGCCCGCGGCGATTCTCTCCGCCTCGTCGCCGGGCTTCATCTCGAATCCTCGGCCGACACTCCCACGCCGTCGCGGAATACCGCTTGGACCGGCTGGCGCTCGAGCGCGTTGCCGCCGTGATAGGAGATCTTCCCGGTCACCCCGTCGAGGGACACGCGCTGCTGCCCGGAGAGAAGCCCGCTCGCGATGCGGCAGGAGTCGATGCCCAGCGCGTAAAAGCGCTGGAGCTCCGTCGAAAAGCCCTCGAGGCGCGGATAAATCATCACCGCCGCGTGATCGGGCTGCACCAGCCAGGGCATGTCGACGAAGCGCATGCCGTTCAGGTCGCTGTTGACGAGCGGGCCGGTCTTGCCGTCGTTGACCTGCGAGGTCGCGAATACCGGCATCTGGTTGTTCAGGTAGGGGCGCACGGTGCGCGCCTGGTCGGCCTCCGCGGCGAGGAAAGTGAATTGCGCCTGCGAGTCGGCGAGGCCCCGGCGCAACTCGCCGAGTTCCGCCCGGGAGCCGAGCTCGCGGATGTCGCTGATTCTTCCGCCGAGCGCGAACCACTCGTCCGCAAAGGCCCTGCCCAGGCGCTTGGCGAGCAGGTTCGACGCCTGCACGACGACGGCCTCGCGCAGCCCGCGCGCAAACGCCATGCGCGCCACGATGCGCGCCTCGGCGTCCACCGAAAGCCCGAAGGTGTAGAGGCGCGGCGGGAGCGGCGCGTCTCCGTCGGCGACGTTGAGCGCGAGCGTCGCGACGCTGACTCGGCCCTCAGCGGCGAGCGCCGAGACTCCCGAGCGCGTCAGCGGGCCGACGATCACTCCAGCGCCGCTTTGCACGGCGATTTGGTATTCCGCGAGAATGCTTTCGGGCCTGGCGTCGGTGCGCAGCACCCGCAACGCCGGGCGGTTCTCCGCGAAGACGAGCGCGGCCTGGCAGCCGAGGCGCACGGCCTCGGCCGCCCGGGCGAAATCCGGCGCGTTGAGCGGAAGGAGCAAGCCTATGAAAGGCCGTTCGTCCGCGGGCCGGCTTGCCGGATCGTCGACGGCCGCGCACAATGCCGGACTCAACAACGCCAGAGAAGCGAAGCAGAATTGGGCGCGAAGACCGGCAGGCATGGCGGGAGCCCGGGAGGGGCGGGTCAATTATATGTGGTCGCCACGCCGATTGGGAACCTCGAGGACATCAGCCCGCGCGCCCTTCAGTCGCTCGCCCGAGCCGACGCGATCGCCGCGGAGGACACGCGCGTCACGGCGCGGCTGCTCGATCACCATCGCGTACAGGGGAAGCTGGTCGCCGCGCACGAGCACAACGAACGGCGCGCCGCCGACTGGATCGTCGAGCAGCTCGCGCTCGGCAAGACTGTCGCGCTCGTCACCGACGCCGGCACGCCCGCGATATCCGATCCGGGCGCGACGGTCGTCGCGAAGGCGCGCGCCGCCGGATTCAGGGTGGTTCCGATTCCGGGCCCCAACGCCGCCGTCACCGCTCTCTCGGCATCGGGCATCGCGGAGGGACCGTTTCTGTTCGCAGGCTTTCTTCCGGCAAAGCCCGCCGCGAGGCGCAAGGCGCTCGAGCGGCTCGCCGGGCTGCCGTATACGCTCGTGCTCTACGAGGCGCCGCATCGCGTGGTCGAATGCGTCGAGGACATGTCGGCGGCGCTGGGCCCGGAGCGCACGCTCGTGATCGCGCGCGAGCTGACGAAGCTCTTCGAGCAGATCCATCGGTGCGCCTTGGGCGAAGCCGCGGCCTGGCTCCGCGAGGACGCCGACCGCCGGCGCGGCGAGTTCGTGCTGATCGCCGAAGGGCCTGCGGCCCGGAGCGAAAGCGCGAAGCTCGACTGGGAGCGCGTGCTCACTACGCTCCTCGCGGAGCTGCCGCTTGCGCACGCGGTGAAGCTCGCCTGCAAGCTCACCGGAGCGAAGAAGAACGCAGTGTACGCGCGCGCTCTGCAGCTCGTGCGCGCTGCGACCTCCCGACGATCCTGATTCCGTGCAATCCCTGACGCTGACCCGGCCGGACGACGCCCACCTGCACCTGCGCGACGGCGCCACGCTCGCGAGCGTGCTGCCCCACACGGCGCGCGTGTTTGCGCGCGCCGTCGTGATGCCTAATCTCAAGCCGCCGGTGACCAGCACCGCGCTCGCGGCCGCGTACCGCGATCGCATAATCAAGGCGCTGCCGAAGGGCTCGGATTTCGAGCCCCTGATGGCGCTCTACCTGACCGACAGCACGGGCGCGGAGGAGATCGCGCGCGCCAAACAATCGCGCTTCGTCTGCGGGGTGAAGTACTACCCGGCGGGCGCGACGACGAACTCGGAAGCCGGCGTCACGCGGATCGAGCGCGCCTATCCCGCGCTCGGTGCGATGGAGGAGCACGATCTCCCGCTGCTCGTCCACGGCGAGGTCACGACGCCCGGCGTGGACGTCTTCGATCGCGAGCGCGTGTTTCTCGACACGGTGCTCGCCGGCATCGCGCGCCGCTTCCCGCGGCTGCGGATCGTGGTCGAGCACGCGACCACCCGCGAAGCGGTGGAGTTCGTCCTGGCGGGCGGCCCCAACATCGCCGCCACGATCACCGCGCACCACCTGCTCTACAACCGCAGCGCGATGTTTACGGGCGGCGTCCGGCCGCACTACTACTGCCTGCCGGTGCTCAAGCGCGAAGAGCATCGCCAGGCGCTCGTGCGCGCGGCGACGAGCGGTAATCCGAAATTCTTCCTCGGGACCGACAGCGCGCCGCATGCGCGCGCCGACAAGGAGACGCCGTGCGGGCACGCGGGCGTCTATACGGCGCACGCGGCGATCGAGCTCTACGCGGAGGCCTTCGAGCAAGCCGGAGCGCTCGACAAGCTCGAGGCGTTCGCAAGCTTTCACGGCGCGGATTTCTACCGCCTGCCGCGCAATCGCGGCTCGATCGCCTTGCGCAAGGAGCCGTGGACCGTGCCCGGCGAGATCGCGTTCGGCGCGGCGACGCTCGTGCCGCTGCGCGCGGGCGAATCCGTCGCATGGCGGCTCGCCTGACTGCGCTCGATGCGCCGATCTTCGGCGCGCTCGCGCCTCTGCTCGGAGGCCTCCCGCGAAACCGGTTTCCCCGGCACGACGAGCTCAACGCCCTCG
>VBDM01000096.1 GCA_005881355.1 Betaproteobacteria bacterium | reverse complement strand
AAACTCCTGGAGTACCTGCGCAAGGCTCACGGCTCTTCCGAGCCGAAGAACAAGATCACGCTGACCCGCAAGCAGACCTCCGAAATCATCAAGAAGTCGGATGCGAGCGGCAAGGCGCGCACTATCCAGGTGGAGGTCAAGAAAAAGCGCGTCTTCGTCAAGCGGGATGCGGAACCCGGTGCCGCGGTGGACACCTCGCCGTCGTCCGCGCCCGCGATCGATACGCGCGAAGCGGAGCTGCGCGAGCAGGAGCGCCGCCGGCAGGAGGAATTGGCGGCGAGGCAGGCCGCGGAACTGGCCGAAAAGCAGGAGCGCGAGCGCAAGCTCGCCCGTGAAGCCGAGCAAAAGCCCGGCGAGGCCAAGGCACCGACGCCCGGGGCCGCCGACACCACCCTGCACAAGCCCAAGGTCGCGCCGGGGGCCGAAAAAAAAGGCGCCAAGAAAGCCAAGGAGGTCAAGGTCTGGAAGGACGAGAGCGTAAAGCGCCGTACCATCAAGACGCGCGGCGACGTCCAGGGGGCCTCGGGCTGGCATACGCCCAAAGGAGCGCGACACAGGACCGCCGCCGCCCCGGCTACCGAGGCTGCTCAGCAGTTCAGCGCGCCGGCCGAACCGGTCGTGCGCGAGGTGATGGTGCCCGAGACCATCACGGTAGGCGATCTCGCGCACAAGATGTCGGTCAAAGCCGCCGAGGTCATCAAGGTTTTGATGAAACTCGGCAGCATGGCCACCATCAATCAGGTGCTCGACCAGGAAACGGCGATGATCATCGTCACCGAAATGGGCCACGTGGCGAGGGCGGCGAAGCTGGACGATCCGGAGTCCCTGCTCGCCGAGGTGCCCGACGAGCACCACGAGGCGGAGCTGAAGGCCCGCGCGCCGGTGGTCACCGTAATGGGGCACGTGGACCACGGGAAAACATCGCTGCTGGACTATATCCGCCGCACCAAAGTGGCCTCCGGCGAGGCCGGCGGCATCACCCAGCACATCGGTGCCTATCACGTGCAGACGCCGCGGGGCATGGTGACGTTCCTCGACACGCCGGGCCACGAGGCGTTCACGGCGATGCGCGCGCGCGGAGCCAAGGTAACCGACATCGTCGTGCTGGTGGTTGCTGCCGACGACGGGGTCATGCCGCAAACGATCGAGGCGATCCATCACGCCAAGGCCGCCGAGGTGCCCATCGTCGTCGCGATCAACAAGATCGACAAGCACGAAGCCAACCCTGAGAAGGTCAAGCAGGAGCTCGTGGCGCAGGCCGTCGTGCCCGAGGAATACGGCGGCGATTCGCCGTTCGTTTCGGTGTCCGCCAAGACCGGAAAGGGCATCGACGAGCTGATCGAGCGGGTGCTGCTGCAGGCCGAGGTGCTGGAGCTGAAGGCTCCGGTGGACGCCGCCGCAAAGGGCATCGTGATCGAGGCGCGCCTGGACAAGGGCCGCGGGCCGGTCGCGACCGTGCTGGTGCAGTCCGGGACGCTCAAACGCGGTGACGTGGTGCTCGCGGGCACCTCGTTCGGCCGCGTGCGCGCCATGCTGAACGAGAGCGGCAACCCGGTTCCGGAGGCCGGACCCTCGATCCCGGTCGAGATTCAGGGACTTTCGGATGTGCCCGGGGCGGGCGAGGAAGTCACGGCGCTCGGCGATGAGCGCAAGGCGCGCGAGATCGCGCTATTCCGCCAGGGCAAGTTCCGCGACGTGAAGCTCGCACGAAAGCAGGCGGCGAAGCTGGAGAACATGTTCGAGCAGATGGGCGAGGGTGAAGTGCGGGTGCTCGCGCTTCTCATCAAGGCCGACGTGCAGGGTTCCCAGGAGGCGCTGGTGCACGCGCTCGGCCGGCTCTCCACCGACGAGGTCAAGGTCAACGTCGTGCACAGCGGGGTAGGCGCGATCACCGAATCCGACGTCAATCTCGCGCTCGCCTCCAAGGCGGTGATCATCGGCTTCAATACCCGCGCCGACACGGCCGCGCGAAAGGCGGCCGAAACCTCGGGCGTCGATGTGCGCTACTACAACATCATTTATGACGCCGTCGACGAAGTGAAAGCGGCGCTCTCGGGCATGCTCGCGCCCGAGAAAAAGGAAAATATCCTCGGCCTGGTGGACGTGCGCCAGGTGTTCAAGATCTCCAAGGTCGGCGCCGTGGCCGGGTGCATGGTGCTCGAGGGGGTGGTGCGCCGCAATGCGCTGGTGCGGGTGCTGCGCGACAACGTGGTCGTCCACTCCGGAGAGATCGATTCGCTGAAGCGCTTCAAGGACGACGTGCGCGAAGTGAAGGCCGGATTCGAATGCGGCATGTCGGTGAAAGGCTACAACGACGTCAAGGTCGGCGACCAGTTCGAGATCTACGAAGTCCAGGAAGTGGCGCGGACGCTGTAGGCGGTTGAGAGCCGGGAACCGAGAGTTTAGAGTTCGGTTGTCGCTCCACTCCCGACTCTGAGCGCTCGCTATGCCAAACCCGCAAAGGCTGCGGCGCGTCGCCGACCAGATCCAGCGCGAGCTGTCCGGGCTGCTGCACGCCGAGCTCAAGGATCCGCGCGTCGGCATGATCACGCTCACCGGCGTCGAAGTGTCCCCGGATCTGGCCGTGGCGAAGGTGTTTTTCACTACGCTCGGCGACGCCGAATCGCTTGCCAGGACCGAAGCCGGGCTCACGCGCGCGGCGGGATTCCTGCGCGCGCAGCTCGCCGGGCGCCTGAAGCTGCGCATCGCTCCTGAATTGCGGTTCCATCACGACCCTTCGGTCGAGCGCGGCGTGCAGCTGTCGCAGTTGATCGACGCCGCGGTCACTGGAAAGAAAACCGATTAGGGCCAGGTCCATGCGGGGCGCATTGCGCGAGTCCGTCAGCGGGGTGCTGCTGATCGACAAGCCGGTCGGACCGAGCTCGAACGCCGTGCTGCAAAGGGTGAAGCGCCTTCTCGGGGCGAGCCGCGCAGGCCACACGGGAACGCTCGACCCTCTGGCTGGGGGTCTGCTCGTGGTCGGACTGGGCGAAGCGACCAAGTTTGCCGGCGCCCTGCTCGATGCCGACAAGGCGTATCGCGCGCGAGTGAAGCTCGGCGAGCGCACCGCTACCGGGGACACGGAGGGAGCGGTGCTGGCACGCTCGGACGTGAGGGTTACGCGCGAGGCGCTGCTTGCCGTGCTCGATCGCTTTCGCGGGGAGATCGAGCAGCTCCCGCCGCTGCACGCGGCGATCAAGCACCGGGGCAGGCCCCTTTATGCGTACGCCCGCGCGAGCGAGCATGTTCCGCGGTCCCCGCGGCGAATTGCGATCCGACTGCTCGAGCTCGAGGAGTTCGAAGCAGACTCGGCCGTATTGTTCGTCGAGTGCAGCAAGGGCACGTACATCCGGGCGCTCGCCGAGGACATCGGTGCGGTGCTCGGTTGCGGCGCGCATCTTGCGGCGCTGGAGCGCACCGCGGTGGGCCCGTTCCGGCTGAGCCAGTCGATCACGCTGGATGCGCTCGAGGCGCTTCCGATCGCCGAACGGCGCGACCGGCTGCTGGCGCCGGAAGCGCTCCTCGGATCACGCCCGCGGCTGACGCTGGAGGCGCAGCTCGCGGCGAAGTTCCGGCACGGCCAGGCGGTCCCGGTCGGTTTTGCGAGCGGCAGCGTCGCAGTCTTCGGCGAGGACGGGATGTTCCTAGGCACCGGGGAAGTCGACGCGAGCGGGACGCTGCAGCCCAAGCGGCTGCTCGCGCTACGCTGAACCCAGCCAAAAGAGCTTGTGGAAGGCACTGATTCCAAGGTAAAATGCCCGCCTTTCGCGAAGAGACAAGAGCATGTCGGCAAGCGTTGCGCAGAAGGCGCAGATCGTCCAACAGCACCAGCGCGCCGCGGGCGATACCGGTTCCCCGGAAGTGCAGATCGCGCTGCTCACGGCCCGCATCAACGGGCTGACCGACCACTTCAAGGCGCACGTCAAGGACCACCACTCCCGGCGCGGCCTGCTGAAAATGGTCAACCAACGTCGCAAGCTGCTCGACTACCTCAAGCGCAGGAACACCGGGAAATATCACGAGCTGATCGAGCAACTTGGCCTGCGCAAGTAAACTCCCTCGACGCCCATTGGATCCCGATGGGCGTTTTGATTTCCAAAACGGACCGGCGCGTTTCCGTCGAAGCCGGCTCATCAAAATGACCGGGCAGTGCGCCCGGGTTAACCGATCGGGAAAATCATGCAGCTGACCCCCATCAAAAAGACATTTACTTACGGCGCGCACCCGGTGACGCTGGAAACCGGCGAAATGGCCCGCCAGGCGCATGGCGCGGTCGTGGTCAACATGGACGACACCGCGGTGCTGTGCACGGTGGTCGGAGCCAGGCTGGCAAAGTCCGGGCAGGATTTTCTTCCGCTCACCTGCGATTACGTCGAGAAAACCTACGCCGCCGGCAAAATCCCGGGCGGCTTTTTCAAGCGCGAGGGACGGCCCTCTGAAAAAGAGACGCTGACCTCACGGCTGATCGACCGGCCCATACGGCCGCTGTTTCCCGAAGGCTTTTACAACGAAGTGCAGGTCGTCGCGCAGGTGATGTCCTGCAATCCCGAAGTGGACCCCGATATTCCGGCGTTGATCGGCGTATCCGCGGCCCTTACGCTTTCAGGCATTCCCTTCAGGGGGCCGATCGGAGCGGCGCGTGTCGGGTACGTCAACGGGCAGTACGTGCTCAACCCGACCGCGACGCAGCTCAAAGAGAGCCAGCTCAATCTCGTGGTCGCGGGCACCGAGCACGCCGTGCTGATGGTGGAATCGGAGGCGAGCGAGCTTACAGAGGAGGTCATGCTTGGCGCCGTGGTGTTCGGCCACGAGCAAATGAAGGCGGCTATTCAGGCGATCCACGGGCTGGCCGATGAGGCCGCAAAGCCGGCCTGGGACTGGAAGCCCGCGGAGAAGGACCCGGCGCTCGCAAGCCGTATCAAGGAGCTTGCCGAAAGGGATCTGCGCGCGG
>VBDM01000095.1 GCA_005881355.1 Betaproteobacteria bacterium | reverse complement strand
GACATTGATTGATGTCGGCTTCGCCCGCTGCGATCGCGTCGGCGTACGGGCGGCAGCTCGGATAGCCGCACTTCGTGCACTGCGTTTGCGGCAGCAGCGCGTCGATCCGTTCGACGAGCTCGTTCATCGGGCACCTTTCGTCGCCGCCAGGCCGCGCACGATCTCGCCCACGAGCGTCGGTCCTCGATAGACGAGCGCGGTGTAGAGCTGGACGAGGCTCGCCCCGGCATCCAGCTTTTCGCGGGCATCGGCGGCGCTCGCGATCCCGCCGACCCCGATGATCGTCACGCCCGCCGGCAGCGCGCGCCGCAGTTTCGCCACCACCGCGGTGGCGCGCGCTTTCAGCGGCGCGCCCGAGAGGCCGCCTTGCTCGCGGCTCGCGGGGAGGTGCCCGACGCCTTCGCGCGACACGGTGGTGTTGGTCGCGATCACGGCGTCGATGCCGCGGGCGGTAACGCGGTCCGCGATCGTTTCGATCCCGGCCTCGTCCAGATCGGGTGCGACCTTCACCGCCAGAGGGACGCGGTTTCCGTAGCGCTTCGCGAGCAGGTCGCGCTCCGCGGTCAGGGAGAGAAGGAGCGCGTCGAGGCCGTCGGCCTGCTGCAGCGAGCGCAGATCCTTCGTGTTGGGCGAGGAAATGTTCGCGGTGACGAAGCTCGCGTGCGCGTACACCTTGCGCAGGCAGGCGATGTAGTCCTCGAGCGCGCGCTCGTTCGGGGTGTCCGAGTTTTTTCCGATGTTCACGCCGACGATGCCGCGGTAGCCCGAGCGGCGGAGGTTCTCGACGAGGACATCGGCGCCGCGGCTGTTGAAACCGAGGCGATTGATAAGCGCCCCGGCCTTGGAGAGGCGAAACAGGCGCGGCTTCGGATTTCCGGGCTGCGCGCGCGGAGTCACCGCCCCGACCTCGATGAAGCCGAAGCCGAGCGCCGCAAGGGCGTCGATGTGCTCGCCGTCCTTGTCCAGGCCCGCTGCGAGCCCCACCGGATTCGGGAAGTCGAGCCCCATGACCCGCACCGGCACGCGCGGCGCGGGGGCAGCGACGAGAGAAGCGGCGCCGAGCCGAGTCAGGACATCGAGAGATTTCAGACTGAGGCGGTGTGCCGTTTCCGGCTCGAGCGCGAAGAGCAGCGGCCGGACGGCGCGATAGAGCATGACGCCATTTTACCGCGGCGCAGCGCGGCACCCGGTTCAGGGGCGGATTTCCTCCGGGTGCAGGCCGCGCCAGGCGCCGTCGATGAACCCCTCGATCGGCTGGAAGCGCGCCTTGTAGGACATCTTGCGGCTGTCCTTGATCCAGTAGCCGAGGTACAGGTAGGGCAGGGAGAGGCGGCGGCACTGCTCGATCTGCCACAGTATGTTGTAGGTGCCGAAGCTCGCGCCGGCCGCGTCGGGGTCGTAGAAGGTGTAGACCGAGGAAAGCCCGTCTCCGAGGTGATCGACGATAGACACCATCATGAGCTTTCCCTTGTCGCGGAATTCCACCAGCCGCGTGCTCACGCGGCTCTGCAGCAGGAAGTGGGAGTACTGGTCGCGGCTGTCCTGGTCCATGCCGCCGCCGGCGTGCCGGCTCGCCTGGTAACGCAAGTAAAGCGAGTAATGCTCGACTCGAAAGCGCAGGCCGGTCACCGCGGGCTGCAGCGCCTCGTGCGTCGCCCAGGCGCGGCGCTGGCTGCGCGAGGCGCGAAACTCCTCCACGGGAACGCGCACCGGGACGCAGGCGCGGCAGTGGTCGCAGTAGGGCCGGTAGGTGAAGATGCCGCTGCGGCGAAAGCCCAGGCGCACCAGGTCGGCGTACAGCTCGGTGCCGATCAGGTGGCTTGGCGTCGCGACCTGCGAGCGCGCCATCCTGCCGGGCAGGTAGCTGCACGGATAGGGCGCCGTCACGTAGAACTGCAGTACCGCGTGCGGCAGATCGTTCAGCTTCGACATGGCTCGTGCGCGAAGGATGCGCCGGACCAGCTGCCCGGCGAGCGCGGATAGTGTATCAACTCTTCGAGCAGCCGGGAGAACCGCCGCCGCGGAATCTCGCGCGCGCCGAGCGACTCCAGGTGCCGCGTGCGCATCTGGCAGTCGATGAGCCGGAAGTCTACGGACTCGAGGTGGGCGACCAGAGCCGCCAGGGCGATCTTGGAGGCGTCGCGGGCGCGGGAGAACATCGATTCGCCGAAAAACACCTGGCCGATCGCGACGCCGTAGAGTCCTCCGGCAAGCTCTCCGTCGATCCAGGTTTCGACCGAGTGCGCGTATCCGAGCCGGTGCAGGCTCGCGTAGGCGCCGAGCATCCGGCCCGTGATCCAGGTCCCGGGCTCGCCCCGGCGCGGCGCGGCGCAGCCCGCCATCACTTCGCCGAAGGCGGAATCGAAGCGCACCGTGTAACGGCGGTTGCGCAGGGTCTTTGCGAAAGAGCGCGATATCTTGAACTCCTCGGGATAGAGGATCATGCGCGGGTCGGGGCTCCACCAGAAAATCGGGTCGCCCTCGGAAAACCACGGAAAAATGCCGCGACGGTAACCCTCGAGCAAGCGTTCGGGGGAGAGATCTCCGCCCGCGGCGAGCAGCCCGTTCGGATGCTTGAGCGCCGACTGGATCGGCGGAAAAGGCGCGTCGCGCTCCAGCCAGGGGATCATCCCGCCTTCAGCATTTCACCTGCTGCCTGCAGTACTCGGTGAGCTCGCTCACGATCGAGCGCCCCTCGACGGCGGCACGGGCGTGCCCGCTGTGATCGAGGGCGAGGCGGAACTCGTACTTGCTGAAAAACTCGTTGAAAAGCTCCCCGCCCAGGGTTCCGACCGCGTACAGGCCGTCGCTCTCCGGGTCGTACTCGAGAAGAATCGCCGCGAGCGGCTGCGGCGCCGGGCCCGCCACCACTCTCCCGCCTTCGGCGGGATCGTACTGGCTGTGCTCCGAGCAGCAGTGGATGACATGGGCGAACCTGCTTCCGGCCGACTTCTCGTCGCGGTAGCTGATGAAGCTGATCTCGCGGGTGGGGTAGGTCAGACGATGAGCGCAGATCGCGGAATAGGCGACGATGCTGTGATCGGCGCCTACGCCGCCCGGCCATTGGTAGCTTTGTTCGTCCGCCGTTTTCAGCTGCGCCGAAGGCTTGGTCGGCCTGCCGAGGTTCAGGAGAAAGCAGGGCGTTCCGGCAAACGGGTAGTGAAAGATGAAGTTCCGGTTCGCGGCGAGCGCGCGCCCCTCGAGCGGCCTGCCCCCGGGATCGACCAGTCGCGCGCGGGCGTAGAAGCGCGGGCTTGCGTCGGCCGGCACCGCCGGCAGCGAAACGGCGAGCGCCGATGCGGCGCAGCCGAGCATGAAATCGCGTCTCTGCATGGGCAATCTGCCCGAACGCTAAAGCGTGTCGGCGTACCGTGTCAAGAGATCGGCCACGCCCGGGAGACAAGCTCGCCTACTTCGGCGGCATGATCTCGCCTGCGTGCAGGCGGAACAGCCCCTCTTTTCTGTCGGCGAAAAAGTGCTGGAGCGTCGTGGCGGTGGTGCGAAAGGCGATTGTTTCCCAGGGGATCTCGCTTTCGCGAAACAACCCCACCTCCAGCGTTTCCTCGCCTGCAGCGAAGTTCAGGTCGAGGAGCCGGGCGCGGTAGAAAAGATGCACCTGGTTCACGTGCGGGACGGACAGGAGCGAGAACACCTCGCCGAGCTCGATATTCGCCCCCGCTTCCTCCATGGTTTCGCGCAGCGCCCCTTGTGCCGTGGTCTCGCCGAGTTCCATGAAGCCCGAGGGAAGCGTCCACAGCCCGTAGCGCGGCTCGATCGCGCGCTTGCACAGCAGCACCTGATCCTTCCACGCCGGGATCGTGCCGACCACCACGAGCGGATTGCGATAGTGGATGGTGCCGCAGGCGTCGCAGACATGACGCGGCAGCGAGTCGCCGGGCGGCACGCGCAGCACCAGCTTGGCACCGCACTTCGAGCAGAAATTCAGCGGAGGAAATGGCATGCTTCGCGTTCTATGATACCGCGCGGACAAGAGCCGGCAGCTCCGCAAGGCTCCGGATGACGTGATCGGGCGGGGCGCCGAGATTGTCGACGGGCGCGCCGCTCCGGTTGATCCAGAAAGTCCGGAATCCGAAAGACTTCGCGCCGCACGCATCCCAGCAGTTGCTCGAAACAAAGCCTATCGATTTCTTCGGCACGCGAAGCCTCTGCACCGCGAGCCGGTACACGGCGGGCGCGGGCTTGTAGATTTTCCGCTGATCGACGCTGATCACCGTTCCGATCAGGCCGCGCAGTCCGGCATTCGCGACCACCGGCCGCAGCATCGCCGGCGAGCCGTTCGAGAGGATCGCAAGCTTGAGCTTCATCGTCTTCAGCTCGGCGAGGGCGCCGCCGACTTCGGGGAAGGTCGCGAGTCCAAGGTATGCGTCGATGAGTCGGCGGCGACGATCTTCGTCGAGCTGGAGGCCGAGCGCGGCGCACGCGTGGCGCAAGGCCGCCTCGGTCACCCGCCCGAAATCCTCATAGCGGCGC
>VBDM01000116.1:10148-10528 GCA_005881355.1 Betaproteobacteria bacterium | reverse complement strand
GAGCCTCTACGAGGAATGGAAGAAGAAGCCCAAGGACGGGGCGCTTCGGGCCGAGCTCCAAAAGAACCTCGCGGCCCTGCAGAAGGACGCCGGGCTCGTTGCCGACCAGAAGCTCGAGTCCTCGGCCGAGCAGGCGCTCAAAGCCTTGAGCAAGACAAGCACCATGCCGCTGACGTCTTTCCTCAAGCAAGCGATCGAGAGAATCACGCCCGCGGCCGCCGCGCACGCGCCGTCTCCCGAGGCCGCCAAGCTCATCGACGCGAGCGCCGAGACCATCGACGCGGAGCTTCTCGGCGTGTACCTCGAAGAGTCCGACGAGGTGCTGGCGACGATACGCGAGTGCCTGGATACGGTGCGCGAGCAGCACGCCAACAAGGACA
>VBDM01000116.1:5377-10133 GCA_005881355.1 Betaproteobacteria bacterium | reverse complement strand
GTTCCACACCTTGAAGGGCAGCGGACGCATGGTGGGTCTCACGCGCCTGGGGGAGGCCGCCTGGGCGGTGGAGCAGACCATGAATCTCTGGCTGCAAGAGGAGCGCGCCGCGACCCCTGAGCTGCTTCAGCTGATCGCCCTCGCCCACGAATACTTCTCCGACAACGTGAAGCGCCTCAAAGCGGGCGGGGCATCGGGCGACGAGAACGCGCTCGTTGCGGCCGCGGAGCGCGTGCGCCGGGACGAAACTCGGGCCGAAGCGCCCATCGCCTTGGCGGCCGAGCCTGCGGCGCAGGGGAGAGCCGAGTCCCCGCCGGTCGCCGAAATCCCCGTCCAGGCGCCGGCCGAGCCGGAGGAATCCGTCCAGCTCGGCGCGCACCGGATCTCGACCACCCTATTCACCATTTTCAGCGGCGAAGCGCGTTCGCACGCCGCCGCGATCAGGGAAGAGCACGAAACCTTGCGCCAGCACGGCGTGGTCACCGACACCCTCATGCGCGCGGTGCACACGCTCGCCGGCACTTCGGGAACCGTGAAGATCGCGGCCCTCTCCGATCTCGGGTACGCGTTCGAGAAGGCGCTGCAAAAACTCGCAACCAGCGAGCTCTCCGAAGAGGAACAGTCGCTGGTCGGAGAAGCGATCGACACGATCGAGGCGATGGTTTCGAAAGTGATCGAATTGCGCGTGCCCGATGCGGTCCCGCGATTGGTCGCGCGGCTCGAGCACATCGGGGCGCAGGCGCCCGCGCCGCAGGAATTGGTGCTGGAGGAGGCGGCGGATCCGATGCACGCTTCCCTCCCGGCTGCCGGCGGAGCCGAACCGGCCGCCGCCCCGCAGCCCGCCGCGCTCGAGCTGGAGTTCCCCGAGCTTCCTTCGGAGGAGTTCGAGGTCGAGGAGACTCTGGCCGAGCGGCGCCTGCGGCGGCTCGACGACGACCTCGATCCGGAACTGCTGCAGATTTTCCTCGACGAGGCGCACGAGCTGGTCCCGTCGGTGGGCACCGCACTGCGCGACTGGCGCGATCATCCGGACAATTCCCAGCTCGGCCAGGCGCTCCAGCGGGTGCTCCACACCTTGAAAGGCAGCTCGCGCATGGCCGGCGCGATGGCGATAGGGGAGCTTACCCACCGCATGGAAACGCGCGTCGAGAACGCGATGGCGGTCAAGATTCTGCCCGCCACTCTGTTTGAAGAGCTGGAGACGTCGTGGGACCGCATGGGCGTGCTGTTCGAGCAGCTGCAAAAGCCGCGCGCACCTGAGGAAAAACCCGCAGCGACCCAGCCCCTGGGGCTTGCTGCCGCCCCGCAAGCGCCGGGGGCGAAGCCCGAGGCGGCGGCCGCTGCTGCGGCTGCGGAACCCGCGCCCGCGGCGGTGACCCCGGGAGAGCGCGAACTCCAGCCGAAGGCGCTCCTGCGCGTGCGCGCGGACGTCGTCGACCGGCTGGTCAACGAGGCCGGCGAAGTCGCGATTGCGCGCAGCCGCATCGAGGGCGAGATGCGCGCGCTCAAGTCCGCCATGCAGGAGCTCACCGATAACGTCGCCCGCCTGCGCGCCCAGCTGCGCGAGATCGAGATCCAGGCCGAGTCGCAGATGCAGTCGCGGCTGGAGCTCGCCAGGGAAGCCAAGAAAGAATTCGACCCGCTCGAGTTCGACCGCTTCACTCGGTTCCAGGAGGTGACGCGGCTGATGGCGGAGAGCGTCAGCGACGTTTCGACGGTCCACGCGAACCTCGTCAACACGGTGGACGAGACCGAGAAGGCGCTGCTCGCGCAGGCGCGGCTGAACCGCGACCTGCAGCAAGGCCTGATGCGCGTGCGCATGGTGCCGTTCGGCAGCCTCTCGGAACGTCTATACCGCATCGTGCGCCAGACGGGGAAAGAAGTCGGCAAGCGCGCCAACCTGGACATCAAAGGCACTCAGGTCGAGCTCGACCGCTCGGTGCTTGAGCGCATCACCGGGCCGTTCGAGCATTTGTTGCGCAACGCCGTTACCCACGGCATCGAGAAACCGGAAGCCCGTCGCGCCGCCGGCAAGCCCGAGATTGGCGAGATCCGCCTGGAGCTCGCGCAGGAAGGCAACGAAGTGCAGCTCGCGCTGTCGGATGACGGCGGGGGCCTGGACATCGACCGGATCCGGGAGAAGGCCGTCGAGAAAGGCCTCATCGGATCGGGCGTGACGCTGTCGGAGGCGGAGATAGCCGATTTCATTTTCCACGCAGGCTTCTCCACCGCCACCGAGGTGACCCAGGTCGCGGGGCGCGGTGTCGGCATGGACGTGGTGAAGAGCGAAGTGGCGGCGCTCGGCGGTCGCGTTGAGATGCGCTTCACGCGCGGCAAGGGGACCCGATTCACCATCTACCTCCCGCTTACGCTCGCAGTCACGCAGGCGGTGCTGATTCGGGCGGGCAACAGGACTTACGCGATTCCCGCGGTGATGGTCGAGCAGGTGCTGCAGATGAGGCAGGAGCAGCTGGTCGCAGCCTATTCGTCGCGGCAGACCGAGTGGCAGGAACGGCACTACCCGTTCCACTATTTGCCGCACCTGCTGGGAACACCCGACGCGGTCGGCGAGCAGCAACGCTTCTCGCCGACGCTGTTCCTGCGGAGCGGCACCAACGCGATCGCGCTGCACGTGGACGAAATGGTGGGCAGCAACCAGGAAATCGTGGTGAAGGCGATCGGACCGCAGCTGCAGAGGATCGCCGGCATCACCGGCGCCACGGTGCTCGGCACGGGCGAGATCGTGCTCATCCTCAATCCGGTGCAGCTCGCGCTGAAGGAGCTCGCCGCGCCGGCGGTCGCACACGAGGCGCCCAAGCCCCAGGCCGCGGCCGTGCAGCCCACGATCATGGTGGTCGACGATTCGCTTACGGTGCGCAAGGTCACCGGAAGGCTTCTCGAGCGCCAGGGCTATCTCGTGGTCACCGCTCGCGACGGCGTCGATGCGATGGAAAAGCTCCAGCAGCTCATCCCCGACGTAATGCTCGTCGACATCGAAATGCCGCGCATGGACGGATTCGATCTCACGCGCAACGTGCGGGCGGATGCACGCCTTTCCAGGGTGCCGGTGATCATGATCACCTCGCGCACCGCCGACAAGCACCAGAACTACGCGAGAGAAATCGGCGTCAGTCATTTCCTCGGCAAGCCCTACCAGGAGGACGATCTGCTCGAGAAAATCGCCGGATTCCTCAGAGAGCGCCGGGCCGCGGCCTGACCGGACTGATATTTGCGGACGCCGCGGCGGCGCAAAATTGTGTGCGGCTCCGCCAGGGGATTACAATAGAGCCCGAGCTTTCATGGCCCAGGTCAATCTCACCAATCACTTCCTGATCGCCATGCCCAACATGGTCGATCCGTATTTCGCCCGCACGCTGACCTTCATCTGCGAGCACAACGAGCAGGGCGCGCTCGGCGTGGTGGTCAACCGGCCGATCGAGATGACCCTCGGCGCTCTGTTCGAGCGTCTCAGCCTGCCGCTCGCTTCCCAGATTCTCGTCAAGGAACCGGTCTACTTCGGCGGGCCGGTGCAGACCGACCGCGGCTTTGTCCTGCATCAGCCTCCCGGGAAGTGGCAATCCACGCTTTCGGTGCGCGACAACGTGGGCCTCACGACTTCCAAGGACATCCTGGAAGCCGTCGGGCAGGGCGGCGGCCCGGATCGGATGCTGGTCACGCTCGGCTATTCCGGCTGGGCGGCCGGACAACTCGAGAACGAGATCAAGCAAAACGCCTGGCTCACCGTGGAGGCCAAGGACGCTATCATCTTCGATACGCCCTCCGAGGAGCGGCTGCCCGCCGCGATGAAGCTGCTCGGCATCGACTTCGCCAAGCTCTCCGAGGAGGCAGGACACGCGTGAGCGAGGCGGCCGTGGCCCCGTCGAAGGTCTCCGGTCACACCATACTTGCTTTCGATTTCGGCAGCCGCTGGATCGGCGTCGCGGTGGGTGACACCGAAACGCGGATCGCCAATCCCCTGGGAATGTTCGAGGCCGAGAGCGGCGGCCGGCGCATGGCCGAAGTCGCCACCCTCGTGAGCGAATGGCGGCCGCAACGGCTCCTGGTCGGCCTGCCGCTCGCGTTGGACGGGGGCGAGCACGACATGACGCGGCGTGCGCGGCGCTTCGCCCGGCAGCTCGAGGCGCGATTTCACCTTCCGGTGGAACTCAGCGACGAGCGCTTGTCGTCGGCGGCGGCGGAAGCGACGCTCCGCGAAACCGGCCGCGACGCCCGTGAGCACAAGCACGCCGTCCATGCGCTCGCCGCGAAAATCATCCTGCAAAGCTACCTCGATGAATCTCCCCGACGCTGAAGCGCTGTGCGAGGAGCTCGCGCGCAAGCTCCGCGCCGGCGTCACCGGTTCCACGGGCCTCGTCGGCATCCGCACCGGCGGCGCCTGGCTCGCCGAGCGCCTGCACCGGGAACTCAAGCTCGCAACGCCTCTCGGCACGCTCGACATCTCCTTCTACCGCGACGACTTCGGCACGGCAGGACTCCGCCACCAGGTGAAGCCGTCCCAGATCCCGTTCGAGGTCAACGACCGGCACATCGTCGTCGTAGACGACGTGCTCTACACCGGGCGCACCGTGCGCGCGGCGATGAACGAGCTCTTCGATTACGGCCGGCCGGGCCGGATCGAGCTCGCGGTGCTGGTGGACCGCGGCGAGCGGCAACTGCCGATCGCGGCGCAGTACATCGGCGCGACGCTCGCCGTGCCGCAAGGCAAGCTCCTGCGCCTTGCGCGCGACGACAGGGG
>VBDM01000116.1:0-5328 GCA_005881355.1 Betaproteobacteria bacterium | reverse complement strand
ACGGCGACGGAAAGCTTCAGCACCTGCTCACCATCGAGGGCCTGCCGCGCGAGATCCTGACGCACATCCTCGATACGGCCGCCTCGTTCATCGGCGTGCCCGAGCGCGATGTGAAGAAGGTCCCGTTGCTGCGCGGCAAATCGGTGTTCAACCTGTTCTTCGAGCCCTCCCGTGTCGTCTTCGACCAAAGGCGAGACCCTGCTCGACACGGTCGACAATCTTTCCGCGATGTACGCGGATATGTTCGTCGTGCGGCATTCCTCCAGCGGCGCCGCCCATTTGATCGCGAGCCACGTCGCCTCGCACGTGCACGTGATCAACGCCGGTGACGGGCGCCACGCGCATCCGACCCAGGGGCTGCTCGACATCTACACCATCCGCCATTACAAGAAAGACTTCGCCCAGCTCTCGGTCGCCATCGTCGGCGACGTGCTGCACTCGCGCGTCGCGCGCTCGCTCATCCACGCGCTCACCACGCTCGGCACGCCCGACGTGCGCGTGATCGGTCCGAGGACTTTGATGCCCACGGGCGTCGAGCAGCTCGGCGTCTCGGTGCACCACGACATGCGCGAAGGCCTTGCCGGCTGCGACGTGGTGATGATGCTGCGGCTGCAGAACGAGCGCATGAAGGGACCGCTTCTGCCCTCCGCCCACGAATTCTTCAAGTCCTACGGCCTGACGCCGCAGAAGCTCGCGCTCGCCAAGCCCGACGCCATCGTCATGCACCCGGGGCCGATGAACCGCGGCGTCGAGATCGACTCCTCGGTCGCCGACGGCCCGCATTCGGTGATCCTGCCGCAGGTGACTTTCGGAATCGCCGTGCGCATGGCGGTCATGAGCATCCTCGCCGGGAACTGAAATGGGCAAACTCAAGACTCCCGCCTTCGACCCGAAAGACGTGACCGAAGCGAGCGCGACCGGCTATCCCGAGCCGTACAAAACCCGGGTCGCCGGCCGGCACAAGCGGCGCCTGGGCGATCACGCCGGCCTGAGGAATTTCGGCGTCAACCTCACGCGGATCGATCCGGGCGCGGAATCCTCGATGCGCCACTGGCATGCCAAACAAGACGAGTTCATCTACGTGCTCAAAGGGGAGGTCACGCTCGTCACCGACGCCGGGAGGCAAAGGCTCAAGCCCGGGATGGCGGCCGGATTCCCGGCAGGCAAGGCCGACGGCCATCAGCTCGTCAACGAGACCAAGAAACCGGTGCTGTACCTCGAGATCGGCGATCGCACGCCCGGCGACGGCGCGACCTACAGCGACGTCGACCTCGCGGCGCGCATGGTGGACGGGAAATGGCAGTTCACCCACAAGGACGGCAGCCCTTACAAACAATGAACCTCCACGTCAAAGGCGCCAGGCTGGTTGATCCGAAGAACCGCATCGACGCGAAGCAGGACGTGTTCATCTCCGCCGGAAAAATCGCGGCGATCGGAAGGCCACCCGGAGGATTCCGCGCCGAGCGCACGATCGACGCATCGAGCCTCGTCGTCTGCCCGGGCCTGATCGATCTATCGGCGCGGCTGCGCGAGCCAGGATTCGAGTACAAGGCGACGCTCGAATCGGAGATGCAAGCGGCGGTCGCGGGTGGAGTCACGAGCCTCGCTTGCCCGCCCGACACCGACCCGCCCCTCGATGAGCCGGGGCTGGTCGAAATGCTCAAGCACCGCGCGAAAAGCCTGAATCTCGTGCACGTCTATCCGCTGGGAGCGCTCACCTGGAAGCTCGGCGGCGAGCGGCTCACCGAGATGGCGGTGCTGCGCGATGCGGGCTGCGTCGCGTTCTCGCACGCGGACACGCCGATTCCCGACACGCAGGTCCTATGGCACGCGCTGCAATACGCGGCCACCTTCGGCATCGCGGTGTGGCTGCGACCGCAGGACGGGTATCTTGCGCGGGGGGGTGTCGCGCACGACGGCGAGGTCGCCACCCGGCTCGGCCTGCCGGGGATTCCCGCGTTCGCCGAGACCATCGCGCTCGCGATCATACTGCAGCTCGTGCGCACGACACGCACGCGCGTGCACCTGTGCCGCTTGTCTACAGCCGAAAGCGTCGCGATGCTGCGCGCGGCGAAAAACGAGGGACTACCCGTCACGTGCGACGCAAGCGTGCATCACGCGCACCTCTCGGAGATCGACCTCGGCTACTTCGATTCCCACTGCCACGTGATCCCGCCGTTTCGGTCCTTGCGCGACCGCGATGCGCTGCGCTCGGGGCTCGCCGATGGAACCATCGACGCGCTGTGCTCGGATCACGCGCCGGTGGACGAGGATGCGAAGCAGCTGCCTTTCGCCGAATCGGAACCGGGGGTGACGGGCCTGGAGCTCCTGCTGCCGCTCACGCTGAAGTGGGCCGAGGAGATGCGCCTCGGGCTGCGCGAATCGCTCGCCACGGTGACCTCCAAGCCGGCGGCGATCCTGGGTGTATTGACAGGGGATCTGGCCGTCGGCAGGGATGCGGATGTGTGCGTGTTCGACCCGAACGCGCACGTCAAGATCACCGCGGATTTCCTCAAGAGCCAGGGAAAGAACACGCCTTTCATCGGCTACGAGCTGCGCGGCCGCGTGCGCTACACCCTGGTCGGCGGGCAGGTCGTCTACGAGTGCGATTGAACCTTGTGAAGCGGTTGGGGAAGGGCGGATAATTAGGTCCGCAGCAATCGCCCAGGATCGGCCTGAGGCGCAGCGACGAGCACCGTCTTTTGCCGCGATGCCCCGCCTTTCACCACGCGCACGCTGCCCTTGGGCACACCGAGCGCTGCGGCCAGCAGGGCGACGAGCGCAGCGTTCGCGCGACCCTTTTCAGGCCGCGCGGCGACCTTGATTTTTAGAGACTCCCCGTGTATTCCCGCGATTTCGTTTGTCTTCGCTCCTGGCTGCGCGTGGACTGCGAGCAGCCAGCCATCGGCAGTGCGCTTCGCCCACATTCTAGAAAGGTACCTTGAGCATACGCACTAGGTCGCCGATGGGAATCAGGACGATCTGCGCGACGATCAGGACAAAAAGCGGTGAAAAATCCACGCTGCCAATCGGCGGGATAAAACGCCGGAATACGCCGTAGAACGAACGCGTAAGCGCGTCCAGGAGTGGTGCGAGCGGAGTGTGGGGGTTGAACCAGCTGAAAAGCACTTGAACGATCACTATTCCCATCAGAAGATAGAGGGAGGCTTCCAGGAGCTTGATCGCCGCAAGTCCGAACAGCAGCCCAGCGGCAATCCCGGGGGCGCTCGTGAATACGAAGCCGTGCAGCCACAAGAGCAGCGTCAGCATCAGCGCCTGCACCAGCCACGCGAGGATAATAGTCGAAAGATCGATGCCCATGAGGCCGGGAACGACGCGGCGCGCCGGGAGCACGATCCAGTTGGTCAGCGCGGTGACCAGCTGTCCGGCTGGGTTGCGGAACGGCGCCCGCAGCAGTTGCATGTAGAAACGCAAGAGCAAAGCGTACACGAACAGCCCGAAGGCATTCACGATCAGCAGGTCGGCGATCTGGCTAAACATTGAGCCCCAGGCGGTTCATTCTTTTCCCAGCTCCTCGCCGAGCTCCTTGCCGCGCTCGTTCGCCGCGTGGATGGCGCGAATGATCGCCTGCTTCACTTCGTCCTTCGCCATGCTCGCCAGCGCCCGCTCGGTGGTGCCGCCCTTGGACGTCACGCGCTCGCGCAGAACGGCGACCGGGTCGGGGCTCGTCGCGGCGAGCTTGGCCGCGCCGCTGAAGGTGTTCAACACCAGCTGGTGGGCGATCTGCACCGGCAGCCCGAGCTCGCCGGCGGCCTCCTCCACCGCCTCGATGAAATAGAATACGTAGGCCGGCCCGCTGCCCGAGATCGCGGTGACGGCGTCCATCTGCGACTCATCGGTGATCCAGACGGTCGCCCCGACCGCGCCGAGCACGGTCTCGGTCCGCTCGCGGTCCTCGCGCGTGACCGCTTTCGAGAACGGATAGAGCCCCGCGACGCCCTCGCCGATCAGCGCGGGCGTGTTCGGCATCGCGCGCACCAGGCGCGTGTGCCCCTTGAGCCATTTCGAGAGGTTGGCGAGGCGCACGCCCGCCGCAATGCTGATGACGAGGTTGGCGTTGTCGGCGATCCCGGATTTCGATGCCGCCTCGCGCAGGTGCTGGGGTTTCACCGCGAACACGACGACGTCGTCCTCGCGCACCGCGCCCTTGGGTCTGTCGAAGCAGGCGACGCCGTACTTCTGCTCGATCCCGCGGCGCGCATCGGCGCTCGTGTCGACCACGCGAATGTCCTGCACCGGGAAATCCTTGCGCAGCAGCCCCCCGATAAGGGCATCGGCCATGTTGCCGCCGCCGATAAATGTAATTCTCATGAGAGCCTCTGGATCAAGATCTTCGCTCGCCGAATATCGCCGTGCCGACGCGCACCATCGTGGCGCCCTCTGCGATCGCTGCCTCGAGATCCGCCGACATGCCCATCGAGAGCGTATCCATGGAAAAGCCCTCGCGGTTCAGCCGTTCGCGCAGCTCGTGCAACTGCGCGAAGCGCGCGCGCTGCAGTTTCTCGTCCGGCGTCGGCTCGGGGATCGCCATGAGGCCGCGCAGCTTAAGCCGCGGAAGCATCGCGACCTGCGTTGCAAGCGTCGCCAGGTCCCCGGGCGCGACACCGCTCTTCGTCGCCTCGCCCGAGACGTTGACCTGGATGCAGACCTGCAGTTCGGCCTGCCCGGGACGGCGCGCTTCGGAGAGCCGCGCCGCGATTTTCGCGCGATCGAGCGAGTGCACCCAGTCGAAATACCCGGCGATCGAGCGCGTCTTGTTGCTCTGGATCGGCCCGATATAGTGCCAAGTGAGGCCGAGCGAGCGAAGCTCGTCGATCTTATCGACGCCTTCCGTGACATAGTTCTCGCCGAAATCGCGCTGCCCCGCTTGCTCCGCCTCGCGCACCGCGGCGGAAGCGAACGTTTTGCTCACCGCGACCAGTCGCACCGATTGCGCCGGCCTGCCCGCTGCGCGGGCCGCGGATTCGATGCGCTCTCTCACGGCTTGCAAGTTCGCGGTAATTGAGGACATAATCAGCGCGGGCGGTGCAAGCGCGGCGAGCCCTGAAAAAGCCTTGCGCTTTCATTTGCTTAGGCCCTTCATTCGGACGCGGTCCGGGCCTCACGTTGAAGGGGGATTATAGTGGATATCTCGGAACTCCTAGCCTTCGTCGTCAAGAACAAGGCCTCCGACCTGCACCTGTCCTCGGGTCTGCCGCCCATGATCCGGGTGCACGGCGATATCCGGCGCATCAACCTGCCGGCCATGGAACATAAAGACGTGCACAGCATGATCTACGACATCATGAACGACGGGCAGAGGAAGCA
>VBDM01000115.1 GCA_005881355.1 Betaproteobacteria bacterium | reverse complement strand
GGTGCTTCTCGCGCGCGGCTTCGTCGCCGCCTTGGGCGGCGCGTTCGACCTTGGCGCGCAGGTCGGTCACGAGCGCGGCCATCGCACCGGCATTCGCTCGAAATTCCTCCGAGCTCGGATCGAGCTTCGTTTTTATGGCGGGCATGTCACCAGCCGCCGGTGGCGAGCCACTTGTCGATCTGGTCCAGGCGGTCGGAGCCCCAGAAGGGCTCGCCGTCGATGATGATGTAGGGCGAGCCGAACGCGCCGTGCGCGATCGCCTTGTCCACCTCGGCGCGGGTGCGGTCCTTGACGGCCTGATCGGCGATGCCGGCGCGGACTTCATCGGCCTTCAGCCCGAACTTCGCGCACACGGCGACCGTGTTGTCGGCGCTCGAAATATCGACGTCGTCCACGAAATAGGCCCGGTATAGCGCCTTGGCGAGGTCGCGCGCGCGTGAGGAATCCCTGGCGTCGAGCCAGTAGAACGCCCGGGAGGGCGAAACCGAGGAAATCGGGAAGACCGAAGGGAAGCGATAGGCGACGCCGTGGAATTTCGCGCTGCGCGCCATGTCGCGCGCCGCATACGCTCCTTTGACCGGTATGGAGGGAAGCGGCGCGGCGCCGGTCGTCTTGAACGCAACGCCGAGCAGGAACGGCCGCCAAGTCACCTCGCGGCCGTACTTCGCGGCGAGCGCGTCGATTTTTTCGCTCGCGATATAGCCGTAAGGCGAGGAGAAGTCGAAGTAAAACTCGATCGGATTCGCCATCACGCAATCTCGATCGCCATGGCGGTCGCCTCGCCCCCGCCGATGCAAAGGCTCGCGACCCCTCGCTTGCCACCGGTTTTCCTGAGCGCGCCTATCAGTGTGACGAGGATGCGCGCACCCGACGCTCCGATCGGATGGCCGAGCGCGCAGGCGCCGCCGTGGATATTGACCTTCTGGTGCGGCAGGCCGTGCTCCTTCATCGCAGCCATCGTGACCACCGCGAAGGCCTCGTTGATCTCGTAGAGATCAACCTTGCCCGCGGTCCAGCCGGTTGCGTCGAAGAGTTTCCTGATCGCACCGACCGGAGCGGTCGTGAACCAACCGGGCTCCTGCGAGTGGGTGCTATGGGCGACGACCACGGCAAGCGGTTTCAGGCCGAGCTTCTCGGCGGTGGAACGGCGCATCATGACGATCGCCGCTGCGCCGTCGGAAATCGAGCTCGAATTGGCAGCTGTCACGGTGCCGTCCTTGCGGAACGCGGGCTTCAGCGCCGGGATCTTCTCGAAATTGGCCTTGAACGGCTGCTCGTCCTGCTCGAGGAACCGCTCGTTCTTCCCGGCTTTTATCGCGATCGGGGTGATCTCCCAGGCAAACCAGCCGTTCCTGTTCGCGCTTTGAGCGCGCTCAAGCGAAGCGATCGCGAATTTGTCCTGCTCCTCCCGCGTGAAGCCGTACTTCGCCGCGCAGTCCTCGGCGAAGCTGCCCATCAGTTTTCCTTTGTCGTAGGCATCTTCAAGCCCGTCGAGGAACATATGATCGATCACCTGCTGGTGGCCCATGCGATAGCCCGAGCGCGCCTTCGGAAGCAGATAGGGCGCATTGGTCATCGACTCCATGCCGCCTGCGACCATCACTTCATTGACTCCCGCGGCGAGCATGTCGTGCGCGAACATCGCCGCCTTCATGCCCGAGCCGCACATCTTGTTGACCGTGGTGCAGCCGGTGGAGAGCGGCCGTCCGGCTCCGAGCGCGGCCTGCCGGGTCGGCGCCTGCCCCTGGCCCGCGGGCAGCACGCAGCCCATGATCACTTCCTGGATTTGTTCGGGCTTGACGCCCGCGCGCTCGACCGCCGCGCGAATCGCCGCCGCGCCGAGCTGCGGCGCTGAAAAATCCTTGAGCTCTCCCTGGAATGCGCCCATCGGCGCGCGGGCGGCGGAAACGATGACAACGGGGTCGTTCAACATGACAGTGCTCCTTGCTTTTACTGCGTCAGTGATTCATGTGGAGGTCGAATCTCTGCTCGGTGAGTTCGACGCCCCAGGTGCGATCGGGCCGCTCCTCGGTGAGGACGAAGCCGTGGCGCTCGTAGAGCGCACGCGCCGCGTCCAGCCCCGCGAACGTCGTCAGGAAAACGTGCCGGTGCCCCGCGCTGCGGCAGAAATCCAGCGCGGCGCGCATGAGTTGCTCGCCGAGGCCTGCGCCGCGGCGGGCATCGTCGACGATGAAAAACCGCAACCGCGCGGGTCCGGGAGCGCCTGAGCCATCGATCGCGATGCCGCCTGCGATCTCCTCGCCTTCGGCCGCGATCCAGAAACCGTCGCGCGTGGGATTGAAGCGGGCAAGGAGCTCTCCCAGCTCGTTCGCCACCTTCGCCTCGAAGTAACGCCCGAAGCGCCATTCGCGCGCGTAATAGCGGCCGTGCAGCTCGACGATGCGGCCGATTGCGCCCGGAACGTGTCCGCAGATTTGCACGCGTGTTTCCGCTCAGGCCGTTTCCGAAAAGAGCTCGCGGCCGATCAGCCAGCGGCGGATCTCGGAAGTCCCTGCTCCGATCTCGTAGAGCTTCGCGTCGCGCCACAGGCGCCCGGCCGGGTAATCGTTGATGTAGCCGTTGCCGCCCAGACACTGGATCGCTTCGCCCGCCATCCAGGTCGCTTTTTCCGCCGCGTAGAGGATGGCGCCGGCCGCATCTTTGCGCGCGCTCGTTCCGGTAAAGTCTCCGCGGTCTAGCGCCTGGCCGACCGCATAGACGTAGGCTCGCGCGGCATTCAAGGTCGTGTACATGTCGGCGAGCTTGCCCTGCATGAGCTGGAACTCCCCGATCGGCTGGCCGAACTGCTTGCGCTCGTGCAGATAGGGCACCACGACATCCATGCAGGCCTGCATGATGCCTAGCGGCCCGCCGGCGAGCACCGCGCGCTCGTAATCGAGCCCCGACATCAGGACATTTGCTCCGCTGCCGACCGCCGAAAGGACGTTTTCCTCGGGCACCTCGCAGTCGCGAAACACCAGTTCGCAGGTGTTCGATCCGCGCATGCCCAGTTTGTCGAGCTTCTGCGCGGCGGAAAAACCCTTGAACCCTTTTTCGACGATGAAGGCGGTGATTCCGCGTTTCGCGGATTCGGGGCCGGCGGCCGCGTCGGTCTTGGCGTAGACGACGAGCACGTCGGCGTCCGGGCCGTTGGTGATCCACATCTTGGCCCCGTTCAGGACGAACTTGCCCTTCTTGTAGTCGGCGCGGGTCTTCATCGAGACCACATCCGACCCGGAGCCGGCCTCGGACATGGCGAGCGCGCCGACCCATTCGCCTGCGATGAGCTTGGGCAGATATTTTTTCTTCTGCGATTCGCCGCCGTTCCTCGCGATCTGGTTGACGCAGAGATTGGAGTGCGCGCCGTAGGACAGGCCCACGGAGGCCGAGGCGCGGCTGATCTCCTCCATCGCGACGATATGGGCCGCGTAACCCATCATGGTGCCGCCGTGTTCTTCGTCGACCGTGATGCCGAGCAGGCCCAGGGCGCCCATCTTCTTCCACAGATCCGCCGGAAACTGATTGGAGCGGTCGATCTCGGCCGCGCGCGGGGCGATCTCGGCAGCGGCAAATCCGCGCACCGAGACACGCAGCATGTCGATCTCCTCGCCGAGCCGGAAACGCAGCCCGGGCAGCTCGATCGCCGGGACTGCGCCGGCGGGGAGGTTCTGGACGCGATCCATGGGAAGCCTCCGGAGTCACCAGACTACTTGACGTTTACGTTAACGTCAATCTCAGCGGGGCGCGTCACGCGACGGCGCGGCGCTTTCCGCCCTTGCTGTTGAGGAGCTTCTTCGACTGGCGCTCGAAGGCGCGGATCTCCCCGAGCACCTCGTCGATCTCCTCGCGCTGGCGCTCGAGCTGCTCGCGGCGGGCGGCGAGCGCCGCGGCGAACTTTTCCAGTTGCGGCCGCTCGTCGGGCGCCGAATCGTAGAGCTCCAGCATTTCGCGCACCTCGGCGAGCGAAAAGCCGAGACGCTTGCCGCGCAGGATCAGCTTCAGGCGAACCTGGTCGCGCTTGGAGTAGACGCGGCGGCTGCCGATGCGCTTGGGGCTGAGCAAACCCTCGTCCTCGTAGAAGCGCATCGTCCGATGGGTGACGTCGAACTCGCGCGCGAGATCGCCGATCGAATAGATCTCAACGGTTTCGTTCATGAGTCGATGCGGTCGTGGCGGGCTTTGCCGTAATCTGCGAGAATTCGCGCTTTTGCGCGCGGGAAGTGCACGATTCTACCCCGCGAAGCGCGGCGTCCAAAGCGTATGACCCCCGAATCCCTCCTTGAATATCCGCGGTCGGCGCCCCCTCCCGGCGGCGAGACGCTCGAGATCGCGCCCGGCGTGCATTGGCTGCGCATGCCTCTGCCGTTCGCGCTCGACCACATCAACCTGTGGGCGCTCGAAGACGGGGACGGCTGGACCCTGGTCGACTGCGGCATCGGCGACGAGGCCACGCGCGCTCTGTGGGAACGCGTTTTCTCCGGACGCATCGCGGGGCGCCCCGTAAAGCGCGTCATCGTCACGCACCATCACCCCGATCACGCGGGCCTTGCCTTGTGGCTCATCGAGCGGACCGCCGCCGAGTTCTGGATGCCGCAGGCGGAGTACTTCGCGGCGCACGCGATGCGCGAGGGCGCAGCGGGTTTCGACTTCGACAAGGTCGTTGCGATGTTCAAGCGCAACGGGCTCGCCGGGGAGAAACTGGAGCTGCTTCAGCGGCGTAGCAGCAACTACCGCAGCCGCGTGCCGGGTTTCCCCTCGTCGTACCGGCGGCTGATGGAGGGACAGGAGCATCGCATCGGCGGCCGCCTGTGGCGCGTCCTCATGGGCTACGGCCACGCGCCGGAGCATGCCGCGCTTTACAGCGAGGAGCTCGGCGTACTCATTTCCGGCGACATGGTGCTCCCCAAGATCTCGACCAACGTCAGCGTTTGGGCGAACGAGCCCGAGGGCAATCCGCTCGCGCTTTTCCTCGACTCGCTTTCCCGCTACGCGGAGTTGCCCGCGACGACGCTCACGCTGCCCTCGCACGGGCTGCCGTTCCGGGGCTTGCGCGAGCGTATCGCGCAGCTCCAGGAGCACCACCGCCTTCGCCTGGAGGAGCTGCGCGAGGTCTGCGATACCCCCAAGGCCGCAGCGGACGTGCTCACGACGCTCTTTCGCCGCAACCTCGACACGCATCAGCTTTTCTTCGCCATGGGCGAGGCGATGGCTCATCTGCATTTTCTCCATCACGAAGGGCGCCTGGAGCGCTCGGTCGGCGTCGATGGCGTGGTCCGGTACGCCCGGAACGTCTGAACTAGCGCGGTGATCTCGAGGGCTGATCGCGGCCTTTCAACATGCTGCGCGCGAACAACTAACTCCAGCCCGGCAGCCGGCTTGGGGAGCTGCTTGCGGGCCTCGCCGATGAGAAAGTCGGTGGTGGCGAGCATCGCCCTTTGCGAGGTGCTGGCGATCACGAGGTAGCGCCCCTGCACCGTAAGCGTCGGGACCCCTTCCAGGCGATAAGCCCGGCCCATCTGTACCGCGCGGCGCAGCTTGCTCTCGACGGTGAAGGAGCGCAATGCCGCATCGTACTTGGCCGTGTCCACTTTCTGCTTGGCGAGCCAGTCCGCCGTCCACTTTGCGAAGGCATCGCCGTGCAGCCGCACGCCCCCCTGCTGGTGAATGGCGTCGAAAAGCGGCCGATGCAGCCGCTCGAGCTCCCCGAGCGCCTCCAGCGTGTAGAAAATGCGGGCGTCTATCGCCCAATCGTCGTTCAGAATTCCGGGCACGCGCTTGAACTGCACGTCGCGCGGCAAGCGCTTTACCCAGGACTGGAGGTCGGGTTCCAAAGAGTAGCAATGCGGGCAGCGGTACCAGAAAAACTCGATGACTTCGATCTTGCCCGAGGACTCGGTCGACTGCGGCGGCTTCAGTTCGATGTAGTCGACGCCGTCGACGGGTGAACTTTGAGCGCTCGCGGCAAAGGCGAGGGCGAGCCCTGCAACGATGCTCAGCAGACGAACGACCATGTGGCTTTCTCCTTGGAGTCCGTGATTGACGAGTTATTTCGCAAGCCGATTCAGGGGCTGTACATGGGGTATAGCCCTCCTTGTACGACTAATTCGCGGCGACGTCCTTGATCCTGACCAGCAACGCTTCCACCCCGTTCTGCACAAGCTGCTGCCTGAGCCGGTTGATCTCGTCGATCCGGGTGAAAGGGCCGAGCCGCACTCGGTACCACACGCCCTTCTCGGCGAGGTTGGCCGGCTCGACGTTCGCTTCCATGCCCATCAACGCAAGCCTCGCCTTGAGGTTGTCCGCGTCGGCGGGATTCTGGAACGAGCCGGCCTGGAGAAAATAGGTGTCCTTGGGCGCGCCGGGCTTGCCGGCCTGCTTGGCGGCCTCGCGCATCTGGCGTTCGGTGACCGGCTCCTCCCTCCCGGGAAGGATGCGGTAGAAGTCGAAGCGCGGCTTGTCCTCGGCCTTGGCCGACTGAGGGGGCTCGGGCACGGCCTGCGCAGCTGACGGAGCTTTTTCCGGCACTCGCGTTCTGTCGGCAAACGGCATCGGCGTCTTGAAGAAATAGATCGCGATTCCCGCCGCCACGCCCAGGCCCAGCAGAAATCCGAAGAAGAGACCGATCAGAAAACTCCCCGGAGAGTCGGCTCTGGGGGGGAGCGATAGCTGCTTGTAGTCGAAGCTCATGTCGGTGAGGCGTCACATCTTCTCGGGCTGGCTGACGCCCAGCAGCGAAAGCCCGTTGCGCAAGACCTGTCGCACGGCAAGGCACAGCGCCAGCCGCGCCCATCGCAACGGCGTTTCCGCGACGAGTATGCGCTCAGCATTATAGTAACTGTGAAATTCGCCCGCCAGCTCGCGCAGATAAAAAACGATCTGGTGCGGAGCGAGCTCCGCAGCTGCGTTTTCCAGGATCTCAGTGTACTCGCCCAACCGCTGCAGGAGCGCGAGCTCGCGTGCTCCGGTGAGCGGTGCGAGATCGACCTCCCTTAGCGGGTCGGAGCCGGAAGCGCTTGGCGAGCGTGCGACCGGCAGGGCGCGATCCCGGTCGGCGAACTGCGTTCTCCATTGTTCCAGCACCGAGCAGATCCGCGCGTGCGCGTACTGCACGTAATAGACGGGATTTTCCTCGGTCTGCGACTTGGCGAGGTCGATATCGAACACGAACTCGGTGTCGGC
>VBDM01000114.1 GCA_005881355.1 Betaproteobacteria bacterium | reverse complement strand
TGGTCCAATCGGCCACGATGCCGGCGCTGTATTGGCGGTACTCGTTGTCGAAAGGACTCCCGGTGACAATCTCCCGATTCGGGAAGCGACCATCCTCGACCCGCGTAGTGAGGCCGACCGAGTTATTGGCCGGAGTGATGTAGCTTACGGTGAGGTCAGTATTGACGATATCGATGTCATTGGTTCGGCGCGTTGGATCGCCGTTCGTTTGCTCGAGCCTGTTTAAGCCCCCCTGGAGCCGCCAGCGCGGCGTGACGAGAAAGGCTGCGTTGAAAAAGGCCTGCCGAGTCTTAAGTGGATCGGGAGTCCTGCCCTGAATGTTCGCGAAAGAAGCCAGCGCGGAGGTTGCGGTATATCCCGGTGAGGTCGAGTCCGGTAAATTGGTTATAGCGGGTATTGTTCCACGTCAAGCCAGCTTGGAAACGCTGTCGGCTCACCGGTGCGTCGAGGTTGAACCCGAGCGAGGTAGTGCGGTAAGTATCGCCGCTCGAAGGCAACCCGATAGTCGCAGGATCTACGTTCTTGGACAGGCGGAATACGTTATCGTCGTGGGTGATTTTTTCCTCGACGAACAACTTGAGTTTGTCGTCCCATAGTGCAAAAGCCTTCGTTACCGGCATCAGAAGGCCGGCCGCGACGATGGCCGCGCCCATGCCTTGCAGCCAATAACATGTCCGGTCCCGTGCCGAGCGGCACGGCGTCACCGGCGCCTCACCACAGCGCCCAGTTTCGGGTAGCAAGAATCCAGATCCCCAGTGCGCCATTGGTCATTGCGTGCGATGCGATCGGGATCCACAAATTTCGGGTGCGGACATATATCCAATTATAAGTAAGACCCGCTATCAGCCCCGCGAACCAAAGCGAATGCTCGGATGCGAACAGCGCAGTTGAAAGCGCGAGTGCGCGCGGACTTGCCCGCCGCGGATCAGCGGCGATGAAATCACGGGAATCGAGCCAGCGCAGAAGGAACGACCGCCAGAAGAGCTCCTCCATCACGGGAACTACGAGCGCGAAGCCGAGGAGCCGTAAGGCCGCAAGAGGCGGTTCGATACCGCCCGCCGGGTCGGTCGGATCGAAGCCCCGGGTCTGACCGATGACCGCCCAGCCGTGATCGAAGTGAATCCAGACCACAAAAACCGCAAGCCCTGAAACCAAGGCGAGCAACCAATGATGCCACTTGGTATCGCCCGGCGCCCGTAACTCGCCGTAGCTCGGCCAAAAGTAGGCGAGCGCACAGACAATCACGGCGTCCCGGAATATGCTCAGCCAGCGCAAGTCCCGCGCGGGTGGGTCGAATTCAGGTATGAGCGAGGATAGCGCAACAGACGCGATGAAGATGGCGAACGGGGTCGCCCGGGTCACAATCGGATGCGCCGGGACCGAGACTTTAGAACGATGATTCGGGCGAATCGGATTCGGCACAAGGCCGGGGAATGAAGTGGGATTTTCGCGGCATTATCGCGACGCACGCAATCCCCAACGCGACCGTGACCGGCGCGACGAGAGCCGGTCACGGCCTGCAGTCGCCCCCGCGACGACTGCTGCGGGCCGGCGACAGCGACGTGTCAAATCAGGTGTTGGCTGCTTGTGCTCTCTCGCGCGTCATCACGACGACGACATACGGCGACGCGCGATAGCACCCACCGCGAGCAGGCCCGCCAGGAGCATGGCCCAGCTGCCGGGTTCCGGAACGGGGGCCGTTGACGTAGCGGAGAACTGACCGCCGGCCGTCAGAAGAAAATTCGCAGCGGTCAATCCATTCCCCGAAAAGAGTTGATTCGCCGTGATCGAACCCCCGGCTCCACCGCTTCCGTTTGCCACCAGGAACACGCTCAGGGCGTTGCCGATGGTCCCGAACTGATTGAAGCTCGCCTGTCCGTTCAAAAACGAGTTGAACGCATTGTTGCTGTTCAGCGCGAAAGCGCTCGTTCCGGCCTGCGAAAGACTCGAGCCGTCGGCCACGCCCGACTGCAATGCGTTGACCGCGGTGATGTAACCGCTCGCAGCCGACTGGACCCCGGTCGTTAATTGGGTGTTGGTTGTCGCCTGCATCATGGTCGCGGCCGAAGTCCCGGGTGCAACGGTTGTAATCGCACTGATGCTGCCGGCAGTAGACGCGGTTCCGCTCGGGTTCAGCGCCGCGACGCTAAAGATCATGGTCGCGGGATTGGTGACCAGCTGAAGAAACTGATTCCACGCCGCGTCGGTCGACAGGCTGACGGAAGCCCCGGCGAAGCCCGACAGGAAGCTGTCCATGGTAATGCCTAGGTCCTTGGTGAACGAGACCAGGTTGTCGGAGGAAACGACGGTTAGAAACAGCTCGCCGTTGGCGCCGGTCTGGATCGTAGCGCCAGCCTGGCCGGACGCCGCTGCCAGCACGAGCGACGCGGCAAATGCCTTGAGTTTGAGTTTCAGCTTCATGTACTTCTCCTTTCAAAATGAACCTGCTCCAGGTCGTTACAGGTCCCGAGCTTAGGAAGTCAAGATGACAACAATTCGAACGCGTCGCCCCGCGGGAATGGGTGGTTGGAACTACGTGGTTTGGCGGCGCAACTGCGCTCAAATACTGAGAATGCGCAGCGCCAGCGCCTTGCCCACAGCCTGCGTGCGGTTCTGGACATTCAACTTGCGCAGAATTTTCTGCACATGATTCTTCACCGTCAGCGGGCTGATCCCACCTCAGGATTTCCTGCTCTCTAGCGGTAAGAAGCCCGGCCCCCGGAGAACTTGCACCGGCGCTTTCAGCCGGCCGGTTGATCTGGGTGCGCACCCACGCCAGATGCAGGAACGGCACGACCACCTCGGTAAGATAAGCTTGCCTGGGGCCGACGGTCCCCGACTGACAGGCGAAGGTGAAGAAGCTCGCGAGCTTACCGAACACATCGTAGGTTCCGTGCGCGAGAACGACGTTCGCTCCTATCCGGCTCAACTCGCGCGCAAGCGTGCTTCCGGGAAAAGCGCTCCCGTTTCCCGTTTCGCAGACCACGGGCTGGAAGTAATTGTCCTCCCAGGTTTTGATGAGGTGCGGCACCACCGAGGTATCCTGGCGGAACATATCGCCGAAGGGCGCGGGCTCGGCGGACGACGTCGCAAAGCTGTCCACATGAAACGACATCGGCTCGGCGTTGCGCAGCGCGCAGATCAGCAGTTCATGCTTCAGCAGGTTCTGCAGCAGTCCCTGTGTCCAAGTAAAAAAGTGATGTCGCGCGTGCACCCTCAGCGAGGCATCCACGTTGAGCATGAGCGCTTCGAGCTCCAGCGGACCCAGTAGCGAAGCATTGCCGGATGTAACGCTGTTCACTTGAACTAGAGATTGAAATGCAGGCGGTGCGGGCCGACGCCGTTCGGCGAGCTGGTGTTCGCCTGCTTCCATAAGTGCCTCCCTCCGGACGGGGAATCGTCGCCCGTAATATGGAGATCGTGTATTACAGAAACGTGAAATGACGGAAAATGATGTTCAGCACGGCCTCATGCATGCAAGTCATTGTTTGTACAGATGCATTAACCTTGCACTCGACTAGTGACCCAAGGTCGGGTGCAACGTTCGGCCCATCTCAAGGAAATGCGATGCGTCTGAAGTCGTGAGGTAGATCGTCACCCTACGCACCCACGAACCGGATTCTTTCGGTATCAGCATAGTTCCATCGAACTAGCCCCCGGTGGCTCAAACGATTGCAATAGCACGTTACCGTGTTGCGCAAGTCGGACGGCTTCATCCGGTGCGAACGTTTCGCATCGTCGGGATGCCGTGAACAGTCAGGAGACAGGGTGCAGGAGTTATTCCGTACTTCCATTACACGACCTCACCGCATCCAACTTGCTCGCCGCACACTCATCCTCCCGCCACCTTCTGGACCACCCGCTCGCGCCTGGCGCGCTGGTGCAGGTGGCGCTCGACCCCCTTGTGGCGGTGAGTGCGTTGCTGGTCTCCACTTTCGCGTTCGGCGAGTCTTTCGAAGGCCCCTATCTGATCCTCACGCTCATCGTTTTCTCGCTGACCTTTCCGGGAAGCTGCCCGAAGGGCACCAGCATCCGGGCGCTCGCAGGTGATGTCCTGACGAGCTGGCTCGTGATCGTTGCGCTCCTGCTGCTCATCGGCTGGGCGACGCGGACGCTCGGCGCCTTCGATCTGCGCGTCATCTTCGCCTGGGTGCTCGCAACTCCTGTCGCACTGTTCGCCGCACACCTGGTGATGCCCGTCGTTCTGCCGCGCCTGCTGGCGGCGGAAGGCGTGCAGAGAACCGCGGTCATCGCGGGCGAGGGCGAGCTTGGCCGCAAGCTCGCTGAACGAATTCAAAGCACGCCGTATCTTGGCATCCGTTTCGCGGGCTATTTCGACGACCGCAGTCCCGAGAGGATAGGTGGCGTCAAGCCGGGCGAGATTCTCGGCTCGCTGAACGAAGTCGCGGAGTACGCGAAAACCCACCGAGTCGATCTGATCTACATCACCATGCCGATGGCCTCGCAGCCGCGAATCCTCAAGCTTCTCGAGGAACTGCGCGACACGACGGCGTCGATCTACTTTACGCCGGACATTTTTCTCTTCGATTTGATCCAGGCGCGCATGGACACGATCGGGGGCATGCCGGTGGTTGCGGTGTGCGAGACCCCTTTCTATGGAATCAACGCCCTGATCAAGCGTGCCAGCGACATCGCCCTCGCATCGGCGATCCTGGCGCTGGTCTCGCCGCTCATGCTCGCCGTCGCGATCGGCATAAAGCTGAGCTCCCCCGGGCCGGTGTTGTTCAAGCAACGCCGCTACGGCGTCGACGGCAGGAAAATCATCGTCTACAAGTTCCGCACGATGACCGTGCTCGAAGACGGGGAGGTGATCAGGCAGGCGACGCACGATGATCGGCGCGTGACGCGTTTCGGGGCGTTTCTGCGGCAATTCTCGCTCGACGAACTGCCGCAGTTCATCAACGTGCTGCAAGGCCGCATGAGCGTGGTCGGGCCGCGCCCCCACGCCGTGGCCCACAACGAAATGTACCGCAAGCTGATCAGGGGCTACATGATCCGGCACAAGGTCAAGCCGGGCATCACAGGCCTAGCGCAGGTAAGCGGCCTGCGCGGCGAGACCGATACGCTGGACAAGATGAAGGCGCGCATCGAGTGTGACCTCGCCTACCTGCGGGACTGGTCGCTGCAACTCGACTTGCAAATCGTCCTAAAGACGATCTTCGTAGTGCTGAAAAAGCAACACGCCTACTAAGGGCGCGGGCGCGGGTTTCACGCGAGCTGGCGCCGGAAACGATAGCCGGTTCCGCGTACCGTTTCGATCAGCTCCTCGTGACCGGTCGGATGCAGCTCCTGCCGCAGTCTGCGAATGTGGACGTCAACGGTGCGCTCCTCGACAAAAACATGGTCGCCCCAGACTTCATCGAGCAGCTGGGCGCGGCTGTAGACCCGATCGGGGTGAGTCATGAAGAAGTGCAGCATGCGAAACTCGGTGGCCCCGAGATCGATCTTGCGCCCGCCGGCTGTAATTCGGTGCGCGGCCGGATCGAGCCTCAAGCCGGCGATTTCGACGACCTCGTCGCTCGCCAGGGGCGCGCGCCGGCGTATCACGGCCTTGATTCGCGCGAGCAGCTCGCGCGGGGAGAAGGGTTTGGTGATGTAATCGTCCGCGCCGGCTTCGAGCCCGGTTACCTTGTCCGTCTCCTGCGAACGGCCGGTCAGCATGATGATCGGAATGTCCCGGGTGCGCTGGTCGGTGCGCAGCTGCCTCGCAAAGCTCACCCCGGTCGCGTTGGGAAGAATCCAATCGAGCAGGACCAGGTCCGGCAGCACTTCGCGGATGGCCGCTACGGCCTCGGGCACGCTGGCCGCGCGCATCACCTGGTGTCCGGCGCGCTCGAGGTTGACCGCGATCAAGGTCTGGGTTACCGGCTCATCTTCGACTATAAGGATTGCGCCACTCATGATCTCAAACGGTCTCCGTAGAAAGAGGGAAACTCTACCGGTACTAAACCGCGGGGTTATGATAGCGGGTGGTCCCTCTACTCACTATCGCGGGAGCTTGATCTTTTTGTGGCGAATCGGCGGCTCGATGTAGCCGCCCGACTACATTCCGGAGTGCCGGTTCGATCGAGAGGCCCGGCCGGCCTGGCCGATCGAGGAAACAGTCTGGGGCTATATGAGCTGATGCTTGACCGCGTAGCGGACAAGCGCCGCGTTGTCCGTCACCCTTAATTTCTTGAGAATGCGGGCGCGATAAGTGCTGATGGTGCTCGGGCTCAGGAACATTTCCGTCGCAATCTGGTTGATCTGCCTTCCGGACGCGAGCAGCCACATCACCCGGTACTCGCGATCCGATAGGGTCTCGTGGAGCGGCTTCTCGGCATCGGGCGCGAGCTCCGATACCATTTTCTCCGCGAATCCGGGACTGACGTACTTGCCCCCGTTCACCACTTTGCGAATCGCCGTCGTCAACTCTTCGCTTGCGCTTTCCTTGGTGATGTAGCCGGCGCCGCCTGCCTTGAACACCTGCGTGGCATGCACCTCCTCGGGAAGCATGCTCAGCACGAGTATGGGGCGGTTGGGGTACTGGCGTTTTATCTCCTTGACCAGATCGAGCCCGCTTCGGCCGGGCATCGAATAATCGAGAATGGCAACGTCCCATTCGATCTTGCGGGTGAGCTCGAGCGCGTCATGCCCATTCTTGGCCTCCCCGACCACTGTCATGTCGTGCTCCGCAGCCAAGATCTCTTTCAGACCACGCCGAACCACCGGGTGATCGTCCGCGATCAAGATTCGCATGGTGAAGTCCCCTTGAGCAACCGTTCTTCCCCGAACACGGCTCGGGGCTCGAGCGGAGGGTCTTGACGCGCATAGTCTACTTCAACCCGACCGGGACCGATACTGTCACTCTGGTCCCCTTGCCCGGCCGGCCTCTGATCTCGATGTTCCCGCCAAAGGGAAGCATGCGCTCGCGCATTCCCAATAGGCCCATCGATTTCGGGCTGAAGACGGCCTCCTCCTCCGCGATGCCCTTGCCGTTGTCCTCAACCACCAGCATGAGACGGTCGGCATCTGCTTGCATCATGACGTCGACCCTGGTGGCGTTCGCATGGCGCGCCACGTTGGTGAGCAGCTCCTGAAAAACCCGGAACGCCGCTGTCGAGCGCTCTTGATCCAGCGGCGGAGGGTCCGCCGGCAGAGAGACCTTGCACCTGATCCCGGTGCGCATTTGAAAATCTCTCGCCTGCCATCCGATCGCGGCCGCCAGACCGAGCTCATCCAGCACCTCGGGCCGCAATCGCGTAGCGATCTCACGGACGGACTGAACGGTGTCGTCGATCAGACTGAACATCGACCTTGTCCTCTGGGCCAGCGCCTTCTGCTTCGGCAGCAGCCGGTGCGCGACCCAGGTCAAGTCCATCTTGAGCCCGGTCAGCGCTTGGCCCAGCTCATCGTGGATTTCGCGCGATATCCGCTTCCACTCCTCCTCGCGTACCGACTGCAGACGAGCCGCCAGCGCGCGCAAATTTTCCTGGGATGCCTTCAGGTCCTCCTCCGCCCGCTTGCGTTCGGCTATCTCACGAGTCAGCACCTCGTTCTTGTAATACAGGTCGATGAACACCGAGATTTTCGACTTCAGGATCTCCGGCACCACCGGTTTGAGGATGTAGTCCACGGCGCCGGCTTCATACCCCCGAAACATCGAACGGAGGTCTTCATCGGCGCCGGTCACGAAGATGATCGGCGTGTAGTGCGAGCGCGGGTGTTCCCTGATCAGTCGGGCGGTGGCGAAGCCGTCAGCTCCGGGCATGCGTACATCCATCAATATGACCGCGAAGTCCTGTTTCAAGACGCATCGCAGAGCCGCTTCTCCCGAGTTCGCAAGGACGATGCTCGGTGCCAGGCCCCGCAGGAGCTCCTTCAAGGCCTGGAGACTTTTCGGGTCGTCGTCGACAACCAGTACGCTCGCTTGCGACGCGTTCGCTTCCATGGCGCCGATGTTATCACCAGTGCGAGGCATGCCTTTCGAGCGGCGGACTGCGGCAAAGCGCGAAGCGGTTCTGGTAAAAAAACAAAGGCGGGCTCTTGAGCCCGCCCTTTCGACCTTTGTCTGGTCGTGCTCAGATCACGCGGATCTCGGGAAGCGGAAAGCCATTGAAGTTGCTCGCATAGGCCGTGGTATAGGCGCCGGCGTTCTTGATATAGATATAGTCGCCCTCCTGCAGGTCCGAGGGCAACGGCTCGTCACGCATCACCACGTCGATCGAGTCGCAAGTCGGGCCGGCGACGTTCCAGGGGACGTCGGGCCCGGCGCGGTCGGTGCGGATCTTGTATTTCAGGCCTTCAGCGGTCTCGATGATCCCGCCGAAAAGCCCCGCATCCAAGTGCATCCAGCGCTTGCCTGCGCGGGTCGCCGTTCCCATGATGCGGCAGACAAAATAACCGGCGTCCGAAACCAGGAACCGCCCCGGTTCCGCGATCACCTTTACTGCGGTAGGGAACGCCTCGAGTGCCCGGTTGACCACCTCGCCGATCACCTCGATCGCCGGGATCGGCTTCACGTGTCTCACGGGAAAGCCGCCGCCGACGTTCAGCAACCGGGGGTTGAGGCCCGCTTTTGCCATCTGGTCGAAGGCCGCGCGCGATTTTTCCATGCCGACGCGCCAGTTTTCCGGGTTGCGGCACTGCGAGCCGACGTGGAACGCGACTCCGGCCAAGTCGGCCTTGAGTCGGGCCGCCGTCAGGACGATTTCGCGCGCCTCGCCGGGGTGCGCGCCGAACTTCCCTGCGAGCGGCCAGTCGCTGCCGATATTCGGGGTATCGATGCGCAGGTACAACCTGGCATCGCTCTTGATCGAGTGGATTTTCCCCAACTCCTCGACCGAGTCGATCACGAACCATTCGATGCCCTGCGCCGCCGCGCGAGCGATGAAATCCCGCGACTTGGTCGGATTCGAGTAGAAGACGTCGGTCGCCGGCACGCCGAGCGAAACGAGGAGGTCGAGCTCGGCGATGGAGGCGATCTCGAACCCGGCACCTTCTTCGAGAAGCGTCTTGAGGACTCGGGGATCGGGGTTGGCTTTGACCGCGTAGTGCGGGCGCACGCGCGGCATCGCCGCCGTGAAGCGCCGCGTCTTCTCGCGGATGATACTGGAATCGATCAGGAGGAACGGCTTGTCGTAGCCGTCTTTGACTGCCGAGCGGACTTTTTCGAAGTCCAGGCTCGACTCGGGGTGCGAGTCGAAGAGGTGGGTCTGTTCGAATGCCTGCTGTCGGATGGACTTGATGGTCTTTCTTGCTACGCTGGCGCGCATCTGCATCGTCTGGGTCTCCGGGACGAGCCTACGTTACGGGAATGTCGAGAGCGAAAAAGTCCTGCGAGCCGTGGTACTCCCTCTTGCTTGTCATGATGACCTCCTTTTGCGCTGGTTCGCCGTACAAATCCGAAATCTCCAAAAGCATCGGGCCCGGGTTTGACCGTCCGCATTGCAGACAACCGAACCGGAGCCCGTATGGACGCGATTATAGGGGTTGCGTTTTCGAAATCAAGCGGAATTTTTGGCATTTTGCGCGCCCCCCGCGCGTGGCGGCCGTAATCGCAACCGGGCTTTGTCCACAACCTATAGTAGACAGGACCGCCGCAGAACGCAAGGGGGAGTGGATGAGCCCCGAGATCCGACCCCGGGCCGGGAGGGAGCGCCTTCGCCCCTCAGTTCTTGACCTTCAGGTGTCCTTCGACACGACGATGTTCGGAAACTTCGAGGTCATGTCCTTGGCGGATTCCGCGATCTTGACGGCGAGCCGGCGCGCGATCGCCCGGTAGATTTCCGCCGCCCGGCCGTCGGGGTCGGCCACAACGGTGGGCTTGCCCGAGTCGGCCTGCTCGCGGATCGCAATGTCGAGCGGCAAGGACCCGAGCAGCTCGGTGCCGTACTCCCTGCACATGCGCTCGGCGCCGCCCTGCCCGAAGATGTGCTCCTCGTGGCCGCAGTTCGAGCAGATGTGCGTGCTCATGTTCTCGACGACGCCGAGGATGGGAATGCCGACTTTCTCGAACATCTTGAGGCCCTTGCGGGCGTCGATGAGCGCGATGTCCTGGGGCGTGGTGACGATCACGGCGCCCGTCACCGGCACCTTCTGAGCGAGCGTGAGCTGGATGTCGCCGGTGCCCGGCGGCATGTCGACGACGAGGTAATCGACATCGCGCCAGCGCGTGTCCTTGAGGAGCTGCTCGAGGGCCTGCGTCACCATCGGCCCGCGCCAGACCATCGGGGTGTCGACGTCGATGAGAAAGCCGATCGAGATCGCCTGGATGCCGTGGCCCGTCATCGGCTCGAGCGTTTTGCCGTCCTTGGACTCAGGCCTCCCGGTGATGCCGAGCATCATCGGCTGCGACGGGCCGTAGATGTCGGCATCGAGCACGCCGACGCTCGACCCCTCGGCGGCGAGCGCAAGCGCCAAGTTCACGGCGGTGGTCGACTTGCCCACCCCGCCCTTGCCCGAGGCCACGGCGACGATGTTCTTCACCGAAGGGACCAGCTTGACGCCGCGCTGCACCGAGTGCGAAACGATCTTGCTCGTGACCCCGACGGTGACGCCGCTCACCCCGGGGATCCCTCGAAGTTTCCCGGTGATGAGCTTGCGGATCGAGTCGAACTGCGTTTTTCCCGGGTAGCCGAGCTCGATGTCGAGCGAAACGTTTCCATTCTCCACGCTGACATTCTTCGCCGACTTGGTGGCGTGGAAATCCTTGCCGGTGTTCGGGTCAAGGACCTCCTTGAGGGCGCTGTGAATTTGTTCCTGTGTGACCGGCATGGCGGAGCTGCGCAGCCGCGGCACGGGACAAGCGGCTGGCAATAGGTTGATATTCTAGCAACTTCCGCTGCCCGCCGAGCCCCGGCGCGGTAGAATGAGAGCCACGGGGAGTTGACCGCCCGAAGGCAGGGCCGGGCAAGTGACGACGGCGGACGGGAGCATGCCGGATTACACCAATCGAACGTTTATCTGCAGCGTGCTGTTTCTCGACATCGTCGAGTACTCGGCGCGCTCGGTCGCCGAGCAGATCAGGCTGAAGGAGCGTTTCAACGCCGTCCTGATGGAGGCGATCACGGGCGTCGCGACCGACGACCGCATCATCCTCGACACGGGGGACGGCGCCGCGGTGAGCTTCCTCGGAGATCCCGAAGACGCCCTGTTCGCCGGGATGAGCCTGCGCGACTCCGTCTCGGGCGGGCAGGAGCTGACCGGCGGCGGCCCGCGTTTGCAGATTCGCGTCGGCGTTAATCTGGGACCGGTGCGGCTCGTCAAGGACATCAACGGCCAGCCCAACATCATCGGCGACGGAATCAACGTCGCGCAGCGCGTCATGAGCTTCGCCGAGCCGGGGCAGATCCTGGTCTCGCGCTCCTATTACGACGTCATGGCGCGCCTGTCGGAGGACTATTCGAAGCTGTTCCACTACGAAGGGGCGAAGACCGACAAGCACGTACGCGAGCACGAGGTCTACGCGATCGGCGCTGCGCCGAGCAGCCTGCGGCGCACGCTCCCTCCTCCCGCGCCGAAACCGGCGATGCGTCTGCCGAGCTTCCGAATCCCCAAGCTCCCCGGATTGAATCTGCGCGGCTGGGCGGCGGCGCTGCGGGTCAACAGCAAGCTGCTCGTGGCGGCGCCGCTCGCGTTCACGCTGGTCGTGGGCACCGGGGTCGTCGCGCGCGGCTACAGGAACTCCGACGGCGAGGGGAAAGCGGCGGCGGCGCCCAAAGCCGAACCGCGATCCACCGCCGTCCAAACGGCAAAGGCGGAAGTCGCAGCAGCCCCGAAGGCGAAGGAACCCGAGACCGTCGTCGCGACCGCCCCCGCGTCCTCGC
>VBDM01000113.1 GCA_005881355.1 Betaproteobacteria bacterium | reverse complement strand
AAGGCCCGCGACGGCAGCGATGTTGACGATCTTTCCACGCCCCGCCGCGAGCATCCCGGGCACCACCGCGCGGGCGGTATTGATCACCGATTTCGCGTTGAGGTCGAGCATCAGCTCCCAGGTGTCCTCGGGGGTCTCGTGCACCGGGTGCCCCATGCGGAAGCCGCCGGCGATATTGCAGAGGACATCGGTGCTCCTGGGCCGGGTGGCTGCGACCGCCTGAGCCACCGACGCCGCATCCAGCAGATCGGCGCGCGCGATTAGCTTGCGCTCGTCGTCGCGCCCATAGGCCGACCGCAAGGCCTTGTCATCGACGTCCATCAGGATCAGGGTGGCGCCGGCGGCGGCGAATGCCTTGGCGACCGCTTGGCCGAGATTCCCCGCGGCTCCGGTGATCAGGCACGTCTTGCCTTCGAATGTCACCTGCTCGCTCCGGCGTTCCGGCGAGGCGGCTCGAGACGGGCGGCTAAGCGATCTTCTTCGAGTGCGCGGACTTCGTCCAGTATTCCGGTGAAGCCTTCGTTTCGGCGAGCATCCGCGCGTCTTCGAACCCCGGGGCCATGGACGCGGAAGTACCGGCGAGCACCTGGTGATGCTCGATGTCGAGCAGTCGCAGCCAGCTCTGCTGTCCCATGGTGAGCGCGATGAAGCAGCCCAGCTCGACCAGCTCGGGCTCGCTGAAATGCCCGTGAAGCCGCTCCCAGAACGCGTCGTCGGTGTTGAGGTGCCAGGTGATCGCCTCGGCGTATGCGAGCGCCGCCTTCTGGCGTTCGTCGAAGTTGGCGGACTTCTCGAAGTTCAGCAGGTCCCTGACGTGGTCCTCCATCACGGCGCCGATCGAGGCCGCCTTGATCGAGCGCTGATTGCCGCAGTATTCGCATTGAACGGAACGGGACACGTAGAGCCGGCACAGCTCCTTGACGGCATGGTCGCACACGCCGCTCTTGAAGATGTCGCGCCAGGAATTGGCGAAGGCCCAGAAGCACGCGGGCACGTGCGCGCGCACCGCTGAGCTCTCCGGTCTGGGCGTGCCTTCGCGCCGGCAGCGCTCCATTTCCTTGCGCATCTCGGTATCCATCTTTTCGAGCGGAACGCAGCTGATTCGTTGCTTTGACATGGCGATCCCTCGGTGTGGCCTGCGAGCCTCAGAGCCTCGAAGTCTGCCCCTTCAGAGACCGGGTTGCAAGAACGGCGCATGCGGCCGACGCGCCGGGCCGCGTCTCCGGGCTCACTGCGGTTTGATGCCGGCCGCCTTGAGCACGCGCGCAGTGTCCTCGGCCTCGCTGCGCACGAACCGCGTGAATTCCTCGGGCGACATGCTCATCGGCAAGGTACCGAGATTGCTCAGCCGGTCGGCGAGGTCGGGGCTCGAGAGCACGCGGTTCACATCCTTGTTGATCTTTTCGACGAGGTCGGCGGGCATCCCCGGCGGTCCCCACAAGGCGAGCCAGAGCGTGTAGTCGAAGCCCGGTACCCCGGACTCGGCGATCGTCGGAACCTCCGGCAACAGGCTTGAGCGCTTCGCGCTGGACACCGCGAGCGCGACGGCCTTGCCGCCGCGCAGATGCGGCAACGCGGCGTTGATCGGCGCGAAATAGCAGCACACGCGGCCCGCGATCGTGTCGGCGATCGCCTCGGGCGTTCCCTTGTAGGGCACGTGCGTGACGTCGATGCCGGCCGTCAGCTTCAGCTTCTCCAGGTTGAAATGCGTGCCGCTGCCCACCCCCGCGGAGGAAAAGTTGAGCTTTCCCGGATTCGCCTTCGCCGCGGCGAGAAAGTCGGCGAACGTCTTCCAGCCGGTGCCGGGACCGACGAAAAGCACGTTCGGGCCGCCGGCGAGCGGCGCGATGTTGGTGAAGTCCTTGAGCGTGTCATAGGGCAGGCTCGCGTAGATCGACGGGTTCGCCACATGCGCCGACGAATTCGCGAGCAGCGTGTAGCCGTCGGGCGCCGACTTCACCACCACCGCCGAGCCGATCGAGCCGCCCGCGCCGGCGCGGTTCTCGGCCACCACCGGCTGCCCCCAGAGCTCCGAGAGCTTCGCCGCGACCGCCCGGCCGACGATGTCGATCGAGCTCCCCGGCGTGAACGCTATGATCAGCCGCACAGGCTTGTTCGGGTAGCCCTGGGCGTGTCCCTGCGGCGCGAATGCGGCGAGCGCCGTCAAAACGAGCGGTTTCAGTAGCTTCATCGCCGGCTCCCTATTGAGGTTTGATTCCCGCCGCCTTGACGATGCGCGCGTAGTCGTCTAGCTCCTTGCGCACCAGTCGGCTGAACTCGCCCGGGGACATGATCATCGTGTCGTTGCCGAGCTTGGCGAGCCGCTCGCGCACGTCGGCGCCGGTCAGCGCGCGGTTCACGTCCTTCGAGATCTTGTCCACGATGTCCGCGGGCATCCCGGCCGGACCCCACAAGCCGAACCACAGGATGAACTCGAACCCCGGGAGGCCGGACTCGGCCACCGTCGGCACCTCCGGCAGTTGGTCCGAGCGCCTGGCGCTGCTCACCGCGAGCGCGCGCAGCCTGCCGTCGCGGATGAGCGGAATCGCCGGCGAGATCGGGGCGAAGTAGTAGCTGACGCGCTTGCCCAGCAGATCGGTCACCACCTCCGGCGTGCCCTTGTAGGGAACGTGCGTGACGTCGATCCCGGCTGCGAGCTTGAACTTCTCCAGGTTGAGGTGCGTGCCGCTGCCTATGCCGGCGGAGGCAAAATTGATCTGTCCCGGCTTCGCCTTGGCCTCGGCGATGAGCTCGGCAACCGACTTGGCCTTCGACCCGGGACCGGCGACCAGGACGTTGGGTCCCCCCGCGAGCGGGGCGATGTCGACGAAGTCCTTGAGCGTGTCGTACGGCAGCTCGGCGTAGATCGCAGGGGTGACGACGTGGGCGTTCGAGTCGATCATCAGCGTGTAGCCGTCCGGCACCGCCTTGGCCACCAGCGCCGCACCGATCGAGCCGCCGGCGCCCGCGCGGTTTTCGGCCAGCACCGGCTGGCCCCAGAATTCCGAGAGCTTCTGCGTGACAGTGCGGGCGACGATGTCGGTGCCGGTGCCCGGAGGAAAGGTGATGATCACGTGCACCGGCTTGTTCGGATACCCTTGAGCGAGCGCCTGCAGCGCGCCCGCCGCCAGCATGACCGCGGCAATTCTCGTTATGTTTTTCACGTGAAATCTCCTCTGCAAGGAAATCATTGCGACAGCCCGTCGCCGACGGATATGTTTTCCGCCTTCAATTCGATCCCGGAGGCCTTGGCCTGCTGCAGGAGCAGCGTCGAGAAATCCTCCTCGGTCATGCCCTGCCCCATCATCGACTGCACGAGGTCGCGCGTGATCGAAGCAAGCGGCATCGGCACCTCGAGCTTGCGCCCCGCCTCCAGGCCGAGATCGAGGTCCTTCCTGAGCAGATACGGCGTGAAGGTCACGTGGAAATCGAGGTTGACGAAGGCCGGCGCCTTGTAGCGCGTGAAAGTCGATCCCATCACGCTCTTGTTGAGGAAATCGAGGAACGCGTGGCGCGGGACGCCCGCTTTTTGCGCAAGGACGGTGATCTCCGCCATGCACTGCGTCACCACGCCGAGCATCACGTTGTGGCAGATCTTGACGATGCGCGAGAGCTCGCCCTCGCCGACGTAAGACGAGCCTTGTCCCATCATCGCGAGATAGGGCGCGGCCGTATCGTACGCCGCCTTGGGGCCCGATACGACGAAGGTGAGCTTGCCGGCCTTGATGACCTTGGCGTTCCCCGATACCGGCGCAGAGAGGAGCTCGACGCCATGCGCGGCGAGAATCTTCCGCAGCTCCGCCGAGCCCTCGAGCGAGATCGACGAGCATTCCACCACCATGCGGGGCACGCCGGCCTTTGCTTTCGAAAGCAGCCCCTTCGGTCCGGAGATCACCTCTTTGACGTCGTCCCAGGTCGACACCATGCAGAACACGATGTCACAGCCCGCAAGGTCCGGCAGGCTCGCGGCGATCCTCGCGCCGTCCTTGGCGAGCGGCTCGGCCTTGGCGCGGGTGCGGTTCCAGACCGCCATGTCGCAGCCCGCTTTCGCCAGGCGCCGTGCCATCTCGAAACCCATGCGGCCGGTGCCGATCCAGCCGAGCTTCGCTTTTGCGGAACTCAATTCGACTCTCCTTGGTCTCTCACTTCGGCTCGGTGTCGATCACCGCGAGCACCGTGCCCACCGGCACCGTGGTGCCCGGCTCGACCAGGATCGCCTTGAGCACGCCGCTTGCGACCGCCGGGATCTCGGTGGTCACCTTGTCGGTCTCGACGTCGAAGAGCGGCTCGTCGGCGCGCACCGTGTCGCCGACTTTCTTGTACCAGTTGGCGACGGTGCCCTCGGTCACCGTCTCGCCCAGCTGCGGCATGATCACGTCCATTTTTGCGTCTCCGTCCTGCTCATGGGCGCGCGCCGCGATTCCAGGGCGCTCTTGACCTCGCTCGCGATGCGCGCCGCGCTCGGCACGACGGCGTCCTCGAGCTGGTCCGCCGCGGGCAGCGGAACGTGCGGGGTGGTGATGCGGATCACCGGCCCTTTGAGCGCGCCGAAGACCTCCTCCTGGACGAGCGAGGCGATCTCGGCGCCCCAGCCGCATAGCCGGGGGTTCTCCTCGACGGTGAAAACGCGTCCGGTGCGCGAGGCCTCGCGGAGCAGCGTCCGCGCGTCCAGGGGCACGAGCGACCGTACGTCGATCACGCTCGCCTGAATGCCGTGGTCGGCGGCGAGCATCTCCGCCGCTTTCAGCGCGCGCGGGACCATGGCGGCGAGCGCGACGATCGTGGCGTCGCCGCCTTCGCGCAGCACCTTCGCTTTTCCGAGCGGCTCGACGTGCTCGCCTTCGGGCACCTCGCCCTTGTTCGCGAACAGGCTCTTGTGCTCGAAGAACACCACGGGATCGGGATCGCGGATCGCCGCGGCGAGCAATCCCTTCGCGTCCGCCGGATTGGAGGGCGCGACGACCTTCAGCCCCGGCACCGCCATCGCCCAGTTCTCCACGCTCTGAGAGTGTTGCGCGCCGAAGCGCGAGCCCGCGCCGTTCGCGGTGCGGATCACCAGCGGCAGCGTGATCTGCCCGTTGCTCATGTAGCGCGTCTTCGCGATCTCGTTCGCGACGTAGTCCCAGCAGCAGGCGAGGAAATCCGAGAACATGATCTCGGCGACCGGCCTCAAGCCCGTCATCGCGGCGCCCATCGCCGCGCCGAGGATGGCGAGCTCCGAGATCGGCGTGTCCTTCACCCGCCGCGGCCCGAACTCTTCGAACAGTCCGACCGTGGTCTTGAACACGCCGCCCGCAGCGGCCGTGTCCTCGCCGAAGAGCACCACGCGCTCGTCGCGCCTCATTTCCTGCGCGATGCCGGCGGCGACCGCTTCCCGGTAGCTCAATTGCGCCATGCGTTGCCTCCGTCCGCCCAGACGTCCGTCATCGCCGTCTCGACCGCGGGCGTGGGCGAGGCCTTGGCGGTTTCGGTCGCCCGATCGAGCTTGGCCATCGCCTCGGACTCGATTTGCGCGAGCGTCGCTTCCGCGATGCCCGTCCCGACCAGGCGGTTG
>VBDM01000091.1 GCA_005881355.1 Betaproteobacteria bacterium | reverse complement strand
ACCGCGGCCTTCGTATTGATCATGTTGACCACCGCGCCCTTCGGGCTCTCGTTCGGGATCGGCTGCTGACGGCTGTCGACGAGCTGCACCGTTCCATGAATCGTGCCGGCACAGCCGGACAGCACCAGCAGCGGGGCGATTAGGACAACCAGCGCTCTTGCGGTCATGATCTTTCTCCAGTTAATCGTCAGCGAGCTCACGGGACACGTCGCGCCGCGCGGGGGTGCGCAGCGGTATTGTTCGGCTTGAAGCGGCGGCCGGGCCCAACCGCCCGCGAGACCGGTCTGCAGCCGGTCTTTGTTCTCCCGATTCGGTGTTCGCTTTGATTTCCAATTTGTGGATCCAGGTTCGGCACAATCAAGCCGCAGAAATTGGGGGACAGATGCACCACCGCTCGGCTTACCGGTGCCGGCCCAGCGACGCTACGCTTGCTGCTTTGCTGACTGGCCCAAAGCATCCCCGTCCGCGGCATACCCGTTCGGCGGCGCGAATGTCCATCAACCATTCGCGACAACCCCACCTAACCCGAGGTCTGGCGCTCGGCGGCGCGGACGCACGTTGAGTGTATCCGCGAGATCTCCCCCCCTCGCCCAGCCGAGCTACAGGCGCGCGTGGGACGGCAATTATAACTGAGATTCGGGAAAGTCAGCCGGCCCGCGCGACTCCCGTTCCTTCATCTACGGTAAGATTCGCCGGCTGAGACTGCCCGCAACACTTGGCGTGGCACGCTACCGAGGAGCGTCCCGTGACCGAACCCCGCGACACTTTTCCGCGCCTGCTGCTGCATCAGGCGAAGGTGCGGCCCCACCGGCCGGCGTTCCGCGAAAAGGACCTGGGCATATGGCAGACCTGGACCTGGGCGCAGGTCGCGGACGAAGTGCGCTTGCTCGCCTGCGGCCTTGCCGCTCAAGGCTTCGGGCGCGGCGACCGCCTTGCGATCGTCGGGGACAACCGCCCGCGGTTGTACTGGTCGATGATCGCTGCGCAGGTCTTGGGCGGAGTGCCGGTGCCGCTCTACCAGGACGCCGTGGCGGACGAGATGGCGTTCGTCGTGCAGGACGCCGAAATCGGATTCGCCGTCGCCGAGGACCAGGAGCAGGTCGACAAGCTGCTCGAGATTCAGCAGCGGTGGCCGCTGCTCAAGCGCATCTACTTCGACGATCCGCGCGGGTTGCGCCATTACGCACAGGACGGACTGATGAGCATCGAGAGCCTGCGGGCGATCGGCCGCGACTACGCGGGACGCGGACCGGAATTTTTCCTCGGGGAAGTCGAAAAGGCCCGGTCTTCCGATATCGCGGTGATCCTGTACACCTCGGGGACCACCGGCAAACCCAAGGGCGTCTCGCAGACGCACGCGGCGATGATCCACACGGCGAGAGTGCTCGTGGCCTTCGACGGCATCGCCGAGGGCGACGACCTTCTTTGCTATCTGCCCATGGCCTGGGTGGGCGATTTTCTCTATTCGTACGCTCAAGTCCATATCGCGGGCTTCTGCCTGAACTGCCCCGAATCCCCCGGCACCGTGATGAACGATCTGCGCGAGATCGGGCCGACCTATTTTTTTGCGCCGCCGCGCATCTACGAGAACATCCTCACCCAGGTCATGATCCGCATCGAGGACGCGGGCTGGGCGAAGCGCAGGATGTTCCATTACTTCATGGGTGTCGCAAAGCGTGTCGGCATGAAAATCCTCGAGCGGAAGCCTGGCGTGCCGCTCACGGACCGGCTGCGGTACCGCCTCGGCGAGCTGCTCGTGTACGGGCCTCTGAAGAACGTGCTCGGCTTGTCTCGCATCCGCGTCGCCTACACGGGCGGCGAGGCGATCGGTCCGGATCTGTTCGACTTTTACCGCTCGATCGGCATCAACCTGAAGCAGCTCTACGGAATGACCGAGACCTGCGTGACCGTATGCATGCAGCCTTCAGGCGAGGTGAAACTGGACACCGTCGGCAGGCCGATGCCGGGAGTGGAAGTGCGCATCGCCGATTCGGGCGAAGTACTGGTGCGCTCCCCCGGCCTGATGAAGGAGTATCACGGACGGCCGGAGGCCACGCGCGAGGCGCTCGACGCCGAAGGCTTTTTCCACACCGGCGATGCGGGGTATTTCGACCCTGACGGCCACTTGAAAATCATCGACCGCGCGAAGGACGTCGGCAGGCTCGCCGACGGGACGCTCTTCGCCCCGAAATACCTCGAGAACAAGCTCAAGTTCTTTCCCTACATCAAGGAGGCGGTGTGCTTCGGCGATGGGCGCGACAAGGTCTGCGCGCTCGTCAATATCGACATGGCCGCAATCGGCAGCTGGGCGGAGAGGCGCAATCTCGCCTATTCGGGCTACGCGGATCTGGCCTTGCAACCCGCTGTCCACGATCTGATCCGCGAGTGCGTGGAAAAAGTGAACCGCGCCCTCGCCGCGGATTCGACGCTGGGCAATTCGCAGATCCGGCGCTTGCTCGTGCTGCACAAGGAGCTCGACGCCGATGAGGGCGAGCTTACCCGCACGCGCAAGGTCAGGCGCCGCCACATCGCGGAGAAATACTCCCCCCTCGTTGACGCCCTTTATTCGGGGAAGACGAGCTGTTACGTCGAAACGCAGGTCCGGTTCGAGGACGGCCGCACCGGAACGGTGTCCGCCGACCTGAAGATCCTCGAAGCGAGGACCTACGACGTTGCAGCCGCCAGGCGGGCGGCCTGAAGCGCACGGCTTCACGCCATGGGCGCGGGTAGAAAGATCGGCGGCCCCATTCTCGAGGTCGACGACGTCTCGCTCGCCTTCGGCGGGGTGGTCGCCCTGAAGTCGGTGTCCTTCGACGTCCGCAGGCGCGAGATCCGCGCCATCATCGGCCCGAACGGCGCGGGCAAATCCTCGATGCTCAACGTCATCAACGGCGTCTACCATCCGCAGCGAGGCAGCGTCACGTTCAAAGGCGCCAGGCGCCATCGCGTCGACCCGCACGAAGCCGCAGAGCAGGGGATCGGCCGGACCTTCCAGAATATCGCGCTCTTTCGCGGCATGACGGTGCTCGACAACATCATGACCGGGCGCAACCTGAGGATGAAATGCAATTTCCTGCAGCAGGCACTTTACTGGGGAGCGGCGCAGCGCGAGGAACTCGAGCACCGCGCCAAAGTCGAGGCGGTCATCGACTTTCTCGAGATCCAGCATATCCGCAAGACCCCGGTGGGCCGGCTGCCTTACGGCCTGCAAAAGCGCGTCGAGCTCGCGCGCGCCCTTGCCGCGGAACCCGAGCTGCTGCTGCTCGACGAGCCCATGGCCGGCATGAACCTCGAGGAAAAGCAGGACATGAGCCGCTTCATCCTCGACGTCAACGACCAGTTCGGCACCACCATCGTGCTGATCGAGCACGACATGAGCGTGGTCATGGACCTCTCGGACCGGGTCGTGGTGCTCGACTACGGCCGCAAGATCGCCGACGGCACGCCGGAAGAGGTGCGCAGCAACAAGGACGTGATCGACGCGTATCTGGGCGTCGCGCACTAGCATGCAATTCTTCTTCGAAGTGCTGATCGGCGGGCTGCTCGCGGGGGTGATGTATTCGCTTGTGGCGCTCGGCTTCGTGCTGATCTACAAGGCCTCCGGCGTCTTCAACTTCGCGCAAGGCGCGATGGTGTTCTTCGCCGCCCTCACGACCGTTGGGTTCATCTCGATGGGCGCCCCGTTCTGGCTCGCGGTGGCGCTCGCGCTCCTCGCGATGGTGGCGCTCGCGTTTTTCACCGAGCGCGTGGTGCTGCGCCCGCTCGTCAACCAGCCGCAGATCACCCTCTTCATGGCGACCATCGGCCTCTCCTTCTTCATCGAGGGCATCGCCCAGCTCACCTGGGGCGCCCAGGTCCACGCGCTCGATTTGGGCATTGCCGACGAGCCGATCGAATGGCTGATGGACAAAACCGGAATGAACATCAGCAAATTCGACCTCGTCGCCTCCGGTATCGCAGCCGCGCTGGTGGCGGTCCTTGCAATGTTCTTCAACAAGACCCGCACCGGGCGGGCGCTGCGCGCGGTCGCGGACGACCATCAGGCCGCGCTCGCGGTAGGCATTTCCCTGCAGCGGATCTGGGTGATCGTGTGGATGGTCGCCGGTTTCGTCGCGCTCGTGACGGGACTTCTGTGGGGTGCGCGCAACGGCGTGCAGTTCGCACTCACCTTTCTCGCGTTGAAGGCGTTGCCGGTACTGATTCTGGGCGGGTTCGAATCGATCGCCGGAGCCATCGTCGGCGGGCTTGTCGTCGGCGCATCCGAAAAACTCGCCGAGGTCTACATCGGCCCGCACGTCGGCGGCGGCATCGAATCCTGGTTCCCCTACGTGCTCGCGCTCGCTTTCCTCCTGGTGCGCCCCGAGGGACTGTTCGGCGAGCGACGCATCGACCGGGTCTAAAGGAGCAGGCCGTGCTCTACCGCGAAGCCGGACAATTCAAGACCAGCTACGCCGCAGACCAGCAGCTCTTCCCTATTCGCCAGGACCGGATCGCCATGGCGGCGCTCCTCGCTCTCGCCTTCCTCGGCGTGCCGCTCGCTGCGGCGACCCCGGCGCTCGCCGGCGCGGTCGACTTCAACTACTGGTTCAACGGCGTGCTGATCCCGTTCCTGATCTTCTCGCTCGCCGCTCTCGGCTTGAACATCCTTACCGGCTACGCCGGACAGCTCTCGCTCGGCACCGCCGCGTTCATGGCGGTGGGGGCCTTCGCCGCCTACAACTTCGAGCTGCGCGTGCCGGGTATGCCTATGCTGCTGTCTTTCGTTCTCGCCGGAATCGTCGCCGCGGGGATCGGGGTCGTGTTCGGGCTGCCGAGCCTGCGCATCAAGGGTTTCTATCTCGCGGTCGCGACGCTCGCGGCGCAGTTCTTCGTGGTGTGGGCGCTGACCAAGTTCGGGTGGGTTTCGAACTACAGCTCATCGGGGGTGATCACGGCGCAGAAGCTCGTCGCCTTCGGCTACGCAGTCGACACTCCCGTGAAGCGCTATGTGCTCGTCCTCGCGATCGTGAGCGTCATGGCACTCGCGGCGAAAAACATGGTGCGCAGCTCGATCGGCCGGGCCTGGATGGCGGTGCGCGACATGGACGTCGCGGCCGAGGTCGTCGGCATCCCGATGATGAAAACCAAGCTCCTCGCCTTTGCGATCAGCTCCTTTTACTGCGGCGTGGCCGGCGCGCTTTACGCGTTTGCGTATCTGGGCACGGTCGAGCCGGCGGGATTCGAGCTCGATCTTTCCTTCAGGATCCTCTTCATGATCATCATCGGCGGGGTCGGATCTTCATGGACCTTTCGGCCACTTCCATCGAACGCGCTTTCGGCCTCGCCCTTCCCGCGGGGCTGGTGTCCAACCTGACCCTCATCCTGTTCGGCGCGCTCATCATCTTTTTTCTCGTCGTCGAACCGCTGGGCCTTGCGCGCCTGTGGCAAATCGCCAAGGAAAAGCTGCGGCTCTGGCCTTTCCCCCACTGAACCCGGCCGGTTTTCCCGTCCGTGACAATTGGGCTATATTAGGTGCAGTTGTTCATTCGGATAACCTGTAGAAACAGGGAGATTTCCATCCAAAGGAGGGTTCCAATGTTGCGGAGATTCAGACAAGCCGCGCTG
>VBDM01000090.1 GCA_005881355.1 Betaproteobacteria bacterium | reverse complement strand
TGAAAGGCAGCGCGAGATAATTGAGCATCTGCCAGCCGTTCGTCTCGAGCAGCACACCCGAGGTGAACGAGGAGCTCGCCATCGTGATGAAGATGATGAGGTCGTTCGCCCCTTGCGTCTTGGCGCGCTCGGGCGGCGTGCAGGCCTCGGTGATGAGGGTGGTGCCTCCGATATAGAGGAAATTCCAGCCGACGCCGAGCAGCACCAGCGCGAGCCAGAAGTGCGGGATGCTGATTCCCGAGAGCGCGATGCCGATGCACGCGTAGAGGAGCAGCGCCCCTGCGAGCATCACCTGCAGCACGCCGAAGCGCTTGACGAGGGACCCGGTGAAAAACGACGGCCCGAACATGCCGATCACGTGCCAGCCGATCACCGTCGCCGCCGCCGAATACGGATGTCTGCATATTCCCATGGCAAGGGGCGTGGCGGTCATAAGCAGGTTCATCACGCCGTAGCCGATCGCCGCCCCGAGGACCGCGACGACGAACACCGGCTGCACCATGATCCGCGCCAGCGGGCGGCCCGGATTGGCGTGCTCGGCGGCCGTCGGCACCGGGATGTCGAGCAACCGCACGACGAGCTCCACCAGCACGAGAAACCCGATCAGCGACAGGTACGCGCCGAGGTAGCGGGTGGCGAGAAGATCGACGGTGAGCTTGCTCACCTCGGGGCCGACGATGCCCCCCACCAGCCCCCCCGCGAGCACCAGGGAGATCGCCTTCGCCTTGAAATCGGCGCCCACGGCGTCCGCCGCCGCAAAGCGGTAGTACTGGGCAACCGCGTTATAGACGCCGAAGATCATGGTGCCGAAGCAGAAAAGCCAGAAATTCCCGAGGTATAGGGCGAGCACGCAGACCGCAGCGCCCACCATCCCCGTCAGCGCTCCGACGGTAAAGCCGGCTCGCCGGCCGATGCGCTTCATCAGGAGCGAGGCCGGAAGCGTGGAGAGCGCCCCGCCGATCACCCAGGCCGTGACCGGGAGCGTCGCCAGGGCCTTGTTCGCCGCGAGCGCGTAGCCGGCCAGGCCGTTCAGCGCGATCGCCGTGGAGTTGTTCGTGAAAAGCAGCGCCTGGCAGGTGGCGAGGACGGCGACGTTTTTCTTGGCGGTATCCATGCGGCTGCCGTCGTGTGACAGGCAATTGTCAGGGAAAACAGAACGGTCGATTATAGCGAAGCGAGCCTTTCCCGTACGGCGCGCCCTCTCCCCCGGAACCCAAAAACGCCCGAGGGTGGTTGACATTTCCCTCTGATTGACGCACTCTCGCGTTGCCCGTACGTACGTGCGGCGTCACCCAAACTAGGTCGTATTAAAGAGGAGAGATATACGATGGCCAAGAAGAGAAAACCCAATGCGGCGTTCATGAAACCCATGACCCCCAGCTCCATGCTCGCCGAAGTCGTGGGCGCCAAGGCGATACCGCGCACCGAAGTGACCAAGAAACTCTGGGCGTACATCAAGCGAAACAAGCTGCAGGACACCAAGAACCGCCGCATGATCAATGCCGACGACGCCCTCAAGGCCGTCTTCGGCGGCAGGGGCAAGGTCACGATGTTCGAGATGACCAAGCTCGTCAGCAAACACCTGAAATAACCGCCCGCCCCGGGAATTTCCCCGGCGCGCGCCGAGAAAAACGCCCGGTCTCCCGGGCGTTTGTTTTTGCGGGAGCCCCTCGGCCCGCTACTTGCCGGCGCGCTGTCGGTATTCCTCGATCGCCTTCTTCAGATCGCGGTATTCCTCGCAGGAAAAAAAGCAGAGCTTGTCCAGGCGCGCGAGGTGCTCCTCGGCCTTTTGCAGGTTGTTGACCATCAAATAGGCCTCGCCGATGTATTCATGCGCTCCCTTGTGCCCCGGATCGAGGCGCAGCGCCTCGTCGTAGTGCTTGAACGCAAGCTCGAGGTTGCCCGACTTGCGCCAGGCGTAGCCGAGGTAATTCTGGACGTCGGCGTTGCTCGGCTCGCGCGCGGCGACCCGGCCGAAGCTGTCGAGGGCAGTTTTCCAGTTCTGCGCCTCGATCGCCTTCTTGCCGCCCTCGTAGTCCGGATCCACGGGGCGCGCATTCGGTGGCGGCCCCGAGTCCATTCCGGCGGCATCGGCGTGGATAGCCGGACCTGCGGCAAGCCCCGCGAACAGTGCGAGGATCGAAATCAGCAGCGTGCGCATGGCACCTCCTTTCATCGGACAACGGAGAGGATTATAGTGAAGCAGGCTTTCGGTAAACTGTCAGGCATGGGAGCTTATTCCGGATGAAGCTCTCCAAGATCGCGATCAAGCGGCTTATTCTGCTGCTCCTGGCCATTGCCTGCCTCGTTCCGGCGATGCCGGCGGCGGCGGACTCGGAGCTGTCGACGCGGGTCCAAACAAAAGCCCCCGGCATTGGAGCCGAGGGCTTGCGGAACCCGGCGCCGATCAGGCCGTCAATTCCCTCGCAGTCATCGTGTACTTGAAATTGTCCGGGTCGAGGCTGTCCAGGCGTCCCTGAGCGGTTTCCGCCTGCGGATACATGAAGAAAGTGAGCTTGGGGCTCTTCGCGTTGGGCAGGATCAAGTCGTTCGCGGTGTTGAAGGCGAGCCAGTTCATCTCCCAGGCGCCGAACAGCTTCGGCCGGACCGCCTGCACCAGCGGATCGCTCAAGGTCGTGGGCTGGGGCTTCTCCTCGAGCACGACTTTCCTCACGTCGGCCGGATCCACCGGCACCCAGCCGAACCCAGCCAGATACACCTCGGCGCGGCAATGCTGCGCGCGGGTGATATTCGCCGTGCCCGCGCCCAGGCTCCGGTAGCCGAACTGGGACTTCGCCACGCGCACTCCGTAGACATCGCGCGCGGGCAGGCCCACCGCGCGCGCCAGGCCCACGTAGAGCGCGTTCAGGTCGGCGCACTTGCCCCCGAGGTTGCCGGTCTCGAGCATCGCCTTGATGTCGCCGGTGCCGCAGCCGCGGGTCTTCGGATCGCGATACGTGTTGTCCACGACCCACTCGTAGATCGCCCTGGCCTTGTCGTAGTCGGACTTCGCGCCCTTCGTGATTTGCAGCGCGGTCTTTCGCACGATGCCGTCGGTGGGCATGTGCTCGGTCGATCCGGTGTAGAACGCGCGCTGCTCGGGCGCGAGTTTCTCGACCGACGCCGGCCGCGCGGAAAAATCCACGGCGCGATCGCGCGTGGCAAAGCGGCTGTAGAGCTCGATCACGGGATTCTTCTCGTCGGTCGACCATTCGGCGTAGAGCATTCCCGCGCCATAGGTGCCGTCGTGGACGATCTTTGCCGTTTGGGCGTTGCCCGACCAGGCGTTGTCGATGGTCTTCTGATAGCCGGAATCGACCGAAGGGACGGGCAGCCACACGCGTGTCGCGCCCTCGGGAAAGACGATCTCGACCCGGGTCGTCACTTCGAAGCTGCGCCACTTGTCGGTGGGGCGGGGATCGAACGCGCCCTGCGCGAACGAAAGCGTCGGCAACGACGCCGCAGTCGGGAGGATCGCGCCGGTCTTCAGAAATGCACGTCTATCCATGTCGGTTCTCCTGTCGATCGAAGCGGTGTCCAATACAAACAATGCGGGCCCGGGCGTCCCGGCGCGCGGCGCGTGGAATGCCCGGTGTCGGTTGCTGCGGAGAGCTGAGAGGCTGGGGAGAAGGAGCTGCAGAAGAGCGAAGAGCGGGAGCGCGAGGACGGCTGCCGCTGTCGATATCGCCGTCGGAACGCCAAGTTCCGCGCGAGCCCGCAGGCTGCGCGAAGCCGATCATCACCGCGAGCGAACGCGAGCTGCGTGAAGTCAAGCGTTGCTGAATAATCATCGTGCGCGCGGTCCGGCGGATACTGACGAATCCAGAGCCGACAATCTACTCCGAAAGCGTCTCCGACCACAAGTCGCGCCGGACCGGTCCGGCGCGTGCTTCAGCCCGGGGAAAGAAGCTTTTTGATCGTATCTTCAACGGATTGAGAATCCCACTCCAGATCGCCCGTCACGGAGTAGCGGATGCGCTGCTGGGGGTCGAGCACCAGGGTCGTGGGCAGCACCTTCACCTTCCACGCCGTCGCCGTGGAGGTGTCGCGGTCGAGCAGCACGGTGAAGCGCACCGGGACTTTCTTCAGGAACTCGTTGATCCGGGGAACACCCTCGCCGAAGTCGACGGCGAGGATCGCGAAGGGCTTGCCCGCGAGCTTGTCCTGCAGCCGCTGCATCGAGGGCATCTCCTCGCGGCAGGGTTCGCACCAGGTTGCCCAGAAATTGAGCACTACCACCTTGCCGCGGTAATCGGCGAGCTTGTGCTCTTTCCCCTGCAAGTCGCGCAGCGCGAGGGGCGGCGTGGCGCCGCCGCTCCAGGGCTTCAGCTCGCCGCCCGCGGCCCACGCCGCGCCGCACGCCGCCGCCAGAAGCGCCGCCAGGAACAATGCCCGAGCCGCGGCTGAGGCGCTCACGCGGCCTCCGCCTTCCTTCCGGCCAGAACGGCGCAATCCTCGGCGTAGTCGGAAAGACGCCGGACGACGTGCGCGCGCTGTCCCGGAGAGAGCGACCGGTCGAGCTCGACGATGAGCTGCGCGAAATCCTCGTCCCAGCGCTGGTCCTCGCGAAGGAACTCCTCGGAGCGGCGCGCCTCCGGCCGGGTGAACATTTCGGCGAGCCGACTGCCGAGCTCCTGCGGCTCGTGGTGCTGCCCTAGGAGCGCGACGAACTCGCGCTGCAGGCGCTGCCGATCCTCGAAGCG
>VBDM01000089.1 GCA_005881355.1 Betaproteobacteria bacterium | reverse complement strand
CGAGGATTTCAAGGGCGGGGGGAAGATCGAGCGTGCGGGGAAGCTGCTCGGCCGGATCACCGTGGCGGTGCAGTCGGTCGAGGCGAACGGAAACCTCCGCGTCAAGGGCGATCAGGAGATCTTCGTCAACGAGGAGAAGCAGCGGATTTCGGTCGAAGGCAGCGTGCGGCCGCAGGACATCCTCACCGACAACACGGTGCTCTCGACGCGCCTGGGCCAGGCCAAGATTGAAATGATCGGCCAAGGGCTGCTCGCCGAGAAGCAAAAGCCCGGAATCCTGACGCGTTTCCTGAGCTGGCTGGGGATCCTGTGAGGAGTTTCACTGTGAAAAGCCTTGTCGCGGCGGCGATGCCGGCGGTCTTGCTCGCGGCGGTGTCTGCGCCGGCGCAGGACTTCGGGGTCCGGATCAAGGAGCTCGGCCGCCTGGACGGCGTGCGAGAGAACATGGTGTCCGGCTACGGCATCGTGTCGGGGCTCGCGGGAACCGGCGACTCCACGCGCAGCCAGGCCACGCTCCAGTCGGTAGCGAACGCGCTGCGGGAATTCGGGCTGAATGTAACGCCGGCGCAACTTGCGAGCCGTAATGTTGCCGCGGTGCTGGTGACCGCGACCCTCCCGGCGTTCGCGCGCACCGGGGACAGGCTCGATGTGATCGTGTCCTCGATGGGGGATGCGCGCAGCCTGACCGGCGGCGCGCTCCTGATGACCCCGCTCTACGGGCCGGACCGGCGGATCTACGCTCTCGCGCAAGGGGCGGTGTCGGTTGGGGGATACAAGTTCGAGTTGAACGCCAACGTCGTGCAGAAGAACCATCCCACTACGGGAATCGTCCCCGAGGGGGCCGTAGTGGAGGCTGATCTCACCGCACAGGTCCTCAGTCCCGATGGCACGATGCGCCTGGTCCTTTTCGATCCCGACTACACCACGGCCAGTCGAATCGCCACGGCGGTGAACGAGAAGCTGTCGGCCTCCGCCGCCGCGATGGACGCCGGAAGAGTTGCGATACGGGTGCCGGAGGGCGAGCGCGAGCGACTCGTCGATTTCGTTGCACGGCTCGAGAGCCTGACGGTCCAGCCGGACCTGCGTGCGCGGGTCGTCATCAACGAGCGCACCGGGACGGTGGTCTCGGGCGGAGGCGTGCGCCTGTCGAACGTCTCGGTCGCCCACGGCGATCTCAAGGTGACGGTGGTGACGGACTTCCTGGTCTCGCAACCGGGAGGCGTGCTGGTCAGACCGGGACCCGGCATACGCACCGAAGTCGTGCCGCGCACCCGCATCGACGCGAACGAGGAAGGGCTGAGCAGCGTGACCATGCCGGCCGGCGCCACGGTGTCCGACCTGGTCGCGGCGCTCAAGCAGGTCAAGAGCAGCACGCGCGAGGTGATCGCGATCCTGCAGAGCATCAAGCGCGCGGGCGCGCTTCACGCCGAATTGGTCATTCAATAGGAGCTTCCAATGGACATCACTGGAATTTCGATGATTCCTCTGCAGGCCGGCGCCGATCCGGGGACGCTCGCCCGCGACCCGGCGCGTCTCGCGAAGGAGTTCGACGCGCTGATCTTGCGGATGCTGCTGGGCGATCTGGGCGCATCCACGGCACTGGGCGCAGGCAAAGGCGAATTCGGCGGCGCCGCGCAGTCCGTCATAAGCCAGCTCCTGGCGGACCAGCTCGCAGACAAGCTCGACCTCGGCCTGGGCGCGGTGCTGGTCCGGGCCAGCATGGGAGGCGAGCAAAAATGAGCGGCGAGATCTCCGGCATTCTGAACAACCCCACCACCGAGCTGGTCTTGCGCGCGCTCGACGCCGGCGTATTACGCCATGCCGTGCACGCCGCCAACATCGCCAACGCGTCCGTGGAGGGCTATCACCCCCTGCAAGTGTCGTTCGAGGACCAGCTCGCCGCGGCGCGCACGGCGCTCCTCGGCAGAGACGACGCCGCGGCGAGGCGCGCGATCGACTCGCTCGAGGCACAGGTGCGTCCGGATCCTACGGACCGTCCGGTCCAGGCGGATCGGGAAGTGGCATTGATGATGGAGAACGCGGTCCGCTACGAGGCGCTGCTCGCGGCGCTGGGAAAAAGCGGAGCGCTGATCAGACTCGCGATTCGGGAAGGGAGGAACTAAATGGATTTCTCATCGGTGTTCGACATCAGCTCGGCGGGGATGAACCTCGAGCGCATGCGCCTGGAAGTCACGGCGGCGAACCTCGCCAACGCGCAGACCACGTCGGCGGGGGGAAACGCCTATCGCCCCTTGCGGGTCGTGGCGAGAGCCACGGCGATGGATTCCTTTGACATGAATCTGGCGAGCGCCCTGCCGCGGCCCGTGGACGTGTCGGTGGCGGAAAGCACCACCGCACCGCGGTTGGTCTTCGATCCGGGCCATCCCGACGCGGACACGCGCGGGTTCGTAGCGTACCCGGACGTGAGCCCGGTGTCCGAGATGGTGCGCCTGGTCGAGATCGGGCGCGCGTACGAGGCGAACGTGCGCGCGCTCAGCATGGCGAGGGCGATGGCGATGAAAGCGCTCGACATCGGGAACGAGCGATGAACGTCTACGCGATCGATCCGACGCCGCTGTCCTCCGCGCAGGATGCGCGGTCCCTTCCGGCGAATGCGCCGGCGCAGACTTTTTCGGCCTGGCTCGACGAGCAAATACGCGCGACCAATAGCGACATCACCGCGGCCGACGATGCGGTGCGGCGCCTGGCGGTCGGCGAGCCGGTGAATCTCCACCAGGTCATGGTTCAACTCGAACGCGCCAAATTGCAGTTCGAACTCGTTCTCCAGGTGCGCAACAAGCTCCTCGAGGCGTACCAGGACCTCTTGCGGATGCAGATATGACCATGGCCGAGTTCACTGAAAACCTGCGTTCTTTCTGGACCGACCTCGACCGGCGCGGTCGCGCGGCGGTGCTCGGGGGTGCCGCGCTGGTCCTCGTGATCGCGGCGGTGTTCGCGGTGTGGGCGTTGCAACGCGACTACCAGGTCCTGTTCAAGGACCTGGCGCAGCGTGATGCGGCGGCCGTCGTCGCCGAGTTGAAACGACTCAAGGTGCCGTATCGGATCGACGCCGACGGCTCGACCCTCCGCGTGCCCGCGGACACGGTCCATGAGACGCGTCTTTCGCTCATGGGGCGGGGCGTGCCGCTTTCCGGAGGCGTCGGGTTCGAGCTGTTCGACAACCACGATCTCTCGACGACGGAGTACACGCAGCGGATCAACTACCAGCGTGCGCTCCAGGGAGAGCTCGCGCGCACCATCATGTCAATCGAAGGCGTGAAGCTCGTGCGCGTGCACCTCGTGCTGCCCGAGTCGAGCATTTTCAAACGCGACAAGAGCCGGCCCAAGGCGTCGGTGAGCGTCGTATTGGCGCCGGGCGGCAGCCTCACCGAGAGCCAGATCCTCGGCGTGCAGCGGCTGGTGGCCGCCTCCACGCCGGGTCTCGAGCCCGGTATGGTCACCGTCGTCGATCAACGAGGCGTCACCTTGTCATACGCGTCGGACGGCGTGCCGGGGGCGATGGCCGGGGGACACTTGCAGGTGAAGAAAGAGGTCGAGGAATACCTGACCCGCAAGGTCACGGAGGTGCTCGATCGTTCCTTCGGTCCCGGGCAGGCGATCGTGAGCATCGATGTCGCCCTCAATTTCGACGAGATTCGGCGCACAACTCAGGACGTGATCCCGGCGGGGTCTTCGGGCCGGGACCCCACCGGGGTCATGGTGCATAAGCGCGAGGTCGTGCAGCGGCAATCTCGGCCTTCGACGCTGCGCACCGTGGACGGCGAAGCGAGCAACGGGCGGAGGGAAGACGGGCAGTTCAACTCGACGCTGGAGACCAACTACGAGGTGAGCCGGCGTGTCGAGCAGGTCGTCACTTCTCCGGGCAGCGTCCAGCGCGTGAGCGTCGGCGTTGTCCTCCCGCGCGCAGTCGGCAAGGATCTCGCTGCGAGAATCGAGAGCCTCGTCTCGATGGCGGCGGGTCTCGACGAACGACGCGGTGACGCCATCGTCGTGCAAACCCTCGATCAAATCCTGTCGAGCGAGTCGCGTTCTCCGGCTTCGTCGTCCGAAGGATTGCCGGGCCCGGATGTCGTTTCGAAACGCGCATCCACGGCGCCCGGACCCGGTCCTTTCGACTTTGCCGGCACGTGGCAGACCTGGGCGCCGTTTGTCGGTACGGCCGTTTTTGGATTCATTCTGGGTTCGATGCTCGCGTTCATGCTGAGGAAAGGGAGCCGCGCGCATCCGGTCGGCAAGGAAAAGGAGTCGCGCCGTCAGGCTCTCCTGACTGAAATCAACGGATGGCTTCACAAGGAGAAACCCCTCCGCGCCGACGAGGCGAAGACATGAACTCCGGATACGAACAAGCGGCCCGCAGGCTTTCCGGGCTCGCGGAAGGCGACCGGGACTGGCTTCTCGCGAGACTTCCGGAGGTGGACCGGTTGCGGATCACCGAGTTGATCGAGCGTGGCGAGAGCGGCCCCCAGGTGAACCTCCCGAGTCGGCCGTCGCAGCGGCATCCGCGGCTGAGGTGGCGGGAGCGCTGGGAGATGAACCGGACTGGCTCGTAGCGCTCATCCTCGCCAAACGCCGCTGGCCCTGGGACAGGGATTACCTGAACGAGTTCGAGCCGGCGCGCGTGGAGAGGCTTCGCGATATCGCGCGAAGCGTTCGCGATATCGCGAAGCCGCGGATGTGCGATGAAGCGGTCGCGGCGCTCGCGATGAAGTTGCGTCGCTCGACGCCGGCGCCCGAGCCGCGGTCCGCGTTCGACGAGGTGCTGACCGGCATCATGGCCCGCCCTGAAACGACGCGAGACGAAGGGAGCGAGGCATGGCGGCAGTGATTCGTTCAGTCAGGCTTTTGAAGGAGCCGGTGATGCTGCCCCGGAACGGGGCGGGCCGATCCGGTGTTGCAGGGGCGTTTTCTGCGGCCCTCGCGCCGCGTGGCGTGGAGCACCTCGCACCTTTGCCCGCGCCGGCCGCGCAGCCGCCGGTCGTGGAGATCTCCTACGAGGAATACAAGCAGCGCTTCGCCGCCGAGCTCGACGCCGAGCGGGGCGAGGCACACGAGACGGGGTTACGGGAGGGGCGGGAAGCAGGTTTCGCGAAAGCCCAGTCCGAGCAGGCGTCGCAATTGCAGGCACTCGCGACCGTGGCTCGTTCGGCTCGGACCCGTCTCGAACAAGACATCGAGGATCTGGCCGATGTCGGGGCGGAGATCGTCTTCGAAGGCGTGTGCAAAGTGCTCGGCCAGGCCCTGGGGGACCGCGAGGGCGTCATCGCCGCGGTGCGCGAGTCGGTACGGCGGGCGCGAGACCGAAGCCGGTTGATCGTTCGGGTAAGTCCCGCCGATTTCGACGTGATCCGGCAGCATCGGAACAAGATCTTGGAGGGGCTCGAGGCGGGCCAGGTGGAGATTGCGGCCGACGACCGGGTCGAGCTGGGCGGCTGCCTGCTCGAAACCCCGTCGGGAAATCTCGACGGTCGCCTCGAAGTTCAGCTCGCCAACCTTCGCCGGACTCTGCTCGAAGCCAAGTCCCGGCAGATCAACGAAGACGGCACCCTGTGAACCGCTATCTCCAAGCCGTGCGCCGCGCCGACCTGACCAGACGGGTCGGCCACGTCTCGGAGTATCACGGCCTGATCGTCGAGTCGGTCGGGCCGGATGTCTTTGTCGGCGAGCTTTGCGAGGTGCATTCGAGCGAGCCCGCGCGCACCGTGTCCGCCGAGGTGATCGGCATCCGCAACGGCAGGGTCCTGCTCATGCCCTACGAGGATCTGCGAGGAATCACCTACGGCGCCGAGGTGGTCGGCACGGGTGAATCGGCGCGGGCGCAGGTCGGAGACGCTCTGCTCGGGCGGATCGTGGACGCCTTCGGCGCTCCGCTCGACAGCGGCCCGCCGCTTCGGCTCTCGGCGGAACAGCCGCTCTATCCAAACCCGATCAATCCGCTTGCGCGGACGCGCATCGACACGGTGCTCGAGACGGGGGTCAGGGTGATCGACACGATGCTCACGATCGGACGGGGGCAGCGCATCGCGGTGATTTCGGGCAGCGGCGTCGGCAAGAGCACGCTGCTGGGAATGATCGCGCGGAACATGAATGCGGACGTGAACGTCATCGCGCTGGTCGGCGAGCGCGGCCGCGAAGTGCGGCATTTCATCGAGGACAGCCTCGGCCCCGAGGGCCTGAAGCGCTCGGTCGTCGTGGTGGCGACCTCCGATCAGCCGGCCCTGGTGCGCAGACGGGCCGCCTTCGCCGCGCACGCGACCGCGGAATACTTCCGCACCCGCGGGCGGCACGTGGTGCTGACGATGGATTCGGTCACGCGTTTCGCCGCGGCGCAGCGGGAAATCGGCCTGGCGATCGGCGAGCCGCCTACCGCCCGCGGCTACACGCCCATGGTGTTCGCCTCGCTGCCACGCTTGCTCGAGCGGGGCGGCGTGACCGAGGGCGGATCGATCACCGCCTTCTACACCGTGCTGGTCGAGGCGGACGACCTGGACGATCCGATTTCGGACTCGGTGCGCGCCATCGTGGACGGACACATCGCGCTCGACCGGGAGCTCGCCAACCGCGGCCGCCACCCGGCGATCGATCTTTTCAACAGCGTAAGCCGGCTGCTCATGGACCTCGCGAGCGAGGAGGAGCGCTCGCTCGTCAGAAAGATCTTGAAGCTGCTGAGCGTTCATGCCGCTTCGCGCGAGCTGATCGAGGTAGGCGCGTACCGGCCCGGCTCGAACCCGGAGCTGGACACGGCGCTCAAGCTGCTCCCGGCGCTCGAGGAATTTCTCGCCCAGGATGCGGGCACGCGCACGGCGCGCTCGGACGCGCTCCGGCAGCTTCGGGCGATCCTCGGCGGCGCGAAAGGTCCACGCTGATGCCGCGCACCGCGCTCAGCTTCCGATATCCGCTCGAGCCGCTGCTGAAGCAGCGGCGCTGGGAGAAGGACGCTTCCGCGGCGCAGGAGCGCGAGGCCCGCCGGGTGCTGAGCGTGCATAGCGAAGGAGCGCGGTCCGCGGCGTGGGCCGTATCCAGCGTCGAGAATGCGCTGCGCGAGGCGCTGAAAGCAGGGGTCTCGATCGATCCCCGGCACCACGAATCGCTGTCGCTGTATCTCGCGCACGCCCGCGAGGTGCTGCGGGAGAAGGCGCGCCAGGCTTCCAAGGCCGAAGAGATGCACGAGCAAACCCGGCGCGGCCTGCTGCGGTCGCTGCAGGCGGTGCGCGGGTTGGAGCGGCATCGGCAGAGCAAGCAACGCGAGCACAAGCGGGAGCTGCAGCAGCTCGAGCAGCAGAAGCAGGACGAGCTTTGGCTCACCGCGGGGGTTGGCTTCCGCGGCCGAGGATATGCGACCGAAGGGCGACAGACACAAAGGAGATCACCATGGCAATAGAGAGCATCGGAGCAGCGCCGCTCGCCGCAGGAGCGCCGGCGAACGCGGCGGTGAGTCAGGAGGACTTTCTCAAGATCCTGCTCACGCAGTTGAGGTTCCAGGACCCGCTCAAGCCGATCGACAACCAGCAGTTCGTCGCCCAGCTCGCGCAGTTCTCGGCGCTCGAGCTCACGCGGCAGCAGGGAGAGGAAATCCAGGGGCTTCTGACGATCCAGTCCGCGAGTCAGTCCCTATCGCTGATGAATCGGACCGTCGAGGTCGGGACCAACGGCGGCAGCCAGGTGGGCACCGTAACCGCGATCCGCTTCCAGAACGGCAATCCGCTTCTCACGATCAAGACGGCCGGCGGTCAATTTCTCACCGATGTCGGGCTCTCCCAGGTGTCGCTGGTCAACAGCACCCCGACGTCACCGACCACCAACTGAGGACGGAGACTGCACATGCTTTCGACCATCTATTCAGCCTTGTCGGGGATGCTCGGTTTCTCGAAGGGCTTGGACGTCATCAGCAACAACATTGCCAATCTCAACACGCCCGGCTACAAGGGCTCGGAGCTCGCTTTCCGCGACCTGTTCTATCGCTATTCCGTAGAGGGCGGGACGCCGGACGGGTTGCGCTCGCAGGTGGGGTACGGCCTGGACACGAAGGGAACGCGCACCAGCTTCCGCGAGGGCGAGCTGCGCGACACCGGCAACCCGCTCGACGTCGCGATCGACGGCAACGGGTTCCTCATCCTGAAACGTGACGTCCAACAGCAGTCCCTGTACGGCACCACGGGCGGGAGCGGCACGGAGCAGGTTTATACCCGCGCCGGGCAGCTGGATTTCGGCCAGGATGGAGTGCTCATGGATAAGGTGAGCGGCGGCCACGCCATGGTGTTCCAGAACGGCAGCATGCAGGAGATGTCGATCAACAGCTTGCATCCGCCGCAGGCCACCACCGAGATCCACATCACCGGCAATCTATCCGCCGGGAGCACCACGACTGACCTCACCGGCGTCACGGTGATCGACCAGGCCGGGCGCTCGCACACGCTGTCGTTCCACTTTACCGTCGATCCGGCCGACTCCACGCACTGGCACATCGATGGGAAGGACGAAAACAATCAACAGGTCCTCACGGGCGGCGAAATTCGCTTCCAGGCAAACGGTTCGCCCGCTACCGGAGCCAACACGGTGAGCTTCGATTTCGCGCCGGGGTCGCTGCCTGCGACCACGATCACGCTCGGCATCGGCGATCCTGGAAGCTTCTCCGGCGTCACGAACTTATCGGGTCCGGCGCAAAGCCAGCTGCAAGTGCAAAGCCAGAACGGCGTGGCGGCGGGCTCCCTTACGAAGGCGACGTTCGACGAGAACGGAGCGCTGCAGCTCACCTATTCGAACGGCAAGACCGTCTCGGGTCCGTCCCTCGCGCTCGCCTGGTTCGACGATCTCCAGTCGTTGCGCCTCACGGCCAACAGCCTGTTCGTCAACGATACCGGCCAGGTCCCGACCATCGGCACGGCGAGCCAGGGCGTAATGGGGCGCATTGTCGCCGGGCGCGTGGAGCTGTCGAATGTCGAGCTGACCGGTCAGTTCACTGATCTGATCATCCTGCAGCGCGGCTATCAGGCGAGTTCCCAGGTGGTCTCGGTGGCCAACGAGATGATCCAACAGCTGCTCGACATCGGCCAGAAACGCTAAGGGGAGGATCGTGGAAGTACGACCGTACCTCGTGCTCGGGGCGAGCGATCAACGCTTTCTGCTGGAGCGAATCGATGCGGCGCTTGCGGCGTGGCGCGAAGACTGGCTTCCCGGGAACACTCCCGAATTCCGGCGGGAGCCGGTTTCGCAGCCGCAGGCCGAGCGCTGGCTCGCCGCCGACGCGGGCGAGCGACGCCGCGTGTTGCTGGGCTGCTCGAGCGGCTGGATCGCCGAGGTAGGCGCGCTTTTGACCGCGCAAACGCCCAACGCAGCCGCGGCTGCGGGGGTGCCGGAGCTCGCAGCTCAGGTGGGCGAAGCGGTGCTCAAAGGGCTCGCCGTGGGGATCTTCCGTTATTGCTCCGGGACGGCGCCGGCAAAGCCGCAGTGGGGCGAAGAGGCGCCGCCCGAAACCTGGGCGAGGCCCGGGGCAGGCGCGGCGATCTACCGCTGCGAGCTGTCGCCCGGCCTTCCGCTCATTCTTGCGCTTTCGCCGGAGCTGGTAGCCGCTTCGCTTCGAAAAACACAAGGCGCAGCGCGCGAGCCGCTCGTCGCCGCGTGGCGAGCCATCGAGCCCTGCGCGGTGATCGTGGAGGCCGTGGTCGGGGAGGCCGAGGTCGAGCTCGGCGAGCTGTCTCAGCTCGCGGCGGGCGACGTCATCGTCCTGGACCGCAGACTCGACGATCCCCTCCTCTTGCGGCTCGATATCGGGGACCCGGTGGGCCAGATTCACCTCGGGACGGCGGGCGAAAAGAAAGCGGTCCAGGTCGTGGGGCCGGCGTGAAGATGGGACGGCAATTCAGGAGCAAGCGGAAACATGTCAGCAGAGACTACGAAAACCGTGCATGAGATCCGGTTGACCGAGTTGGAAGCCGGAGACGCGCAGGGCCGCAGGGTCGTGGACGCGAACTTCGATCTCATCCGGGACGTCAAGGTCAGGCTCACGGTGGCGGTGGGGCGCTGCGAGCTGACGGTGAAGGAGCTGTTCGAGCTCAAGGAGAACTCGATCCTCACGCTGGACAGCGGGACGCGCGAGGCCGTCGAGGTGCTGCTCGACGGCAAGGTCGTCGCGCGCGGAATGCTGGTGGCAGTCGGTGACAGCTTTGGCGTACAGATTTCCGAAGTCGTTCCGCGCTGAGCCCCTCCGACGGGCAATTCTGGCGATAGTCCTGGCGGGCAGCGCCTCCGCCCTGCCCGGGCTTGCGCTCTCGCAGGAGGCGGCCCGGCCGGAAAAGGAACCCATCCCGTTCAAGCGGGACGCTGACTCCTTCGAGCTTGGCTTGCTGCTGCGCACCGCCCTGGCGCTGGGCGTGGTGATCGCCGTCGGTTTTGCCGGGATCTACGCGCTCAAGCGCTTTCTGCCGGCATCGCTCGGCCGCGCCGCGGGGGGACAGGGGCGGATCAACGTCCTCGAGATCCGGCACGTCACGCCGCGCCTTACGCTGTTCCTGCTGGAGATCGATGGACAGAGAGTGTTTCTCGCCCAGAGCGGGGATCGCGTGCGGCCGCTGCGTCTTTCCGATGCCCGCGGAAGCGAAAAAAGCCACTCGGATGCGACCGCCGAAGATCGGTGAGTTGCTCGCGCGCGCCGTATATCCGGCTCTGTGCGGCGTGCTGCTGCTCGCGCCGGAAATCGCCGCGGCGCAGTCGCTCACCGTCCCGGGGCTCGAAATCCGCATCGACGGAGGCGCCGCCCGCCCCGCCGAGGTGGCTACCGCGCTGAAGATCCTGGCGGTTCTTACGGTATTGAGCCTCGCGCCGGCGATCCTCATGGTCATGACGGCGTTCACGCGGATCATCGTCGTGCTGGCGCTGCTGCGGCACGCCCTGGGAATCCAGGAAACGCCGCCGAACACCGTCCTTGTCAGCCTCGCGCTGTTCCTGACGCTGTTCACGATGCAGCCCGTGCTGTCGCAGATCGACAGCAACGCATTCCAGCCGTATCTGAAAGGCAGCATCGGTTTCGAGCGGGCGACCGAGATCGCGATTCAGCCGGTGCGCGAGTTCATGATCCGACAGACGCGCGAGCAGGACCTGATGCTGATGCTCGACGTATCCAAGGTGGAGCCGCCCGAGGACGTGGACCAAGTGCGCACCGTTCATCTCATCCCCGCTTTCATGCTGAGCGAGCTGAAGACCGCGTTCCAGATCGGCTTCGTCATCTTCCTGCCTTTTCTCCTGCTCGACATCGTAGTCTCCAGCGTTCTCATGTCCATGGGAATGCTCATGGTCCCGCCGATGATGATCTCGCTGCCGCTCAAGCTGCTCCTGTTCGTGCTGATCGACGGCTGGAATCTCGTGGTCAAGGCCCTGCTCGGAAGCTTCCACTAGCCGCGTCCAGACGGGCATGGCGCAACAGCCCTCGCCGGATCTCGATGAAGAGGCCGCGCTCTGGCGGAGCTACATTGCCGACCGCGACCCCCTCCTGCGCGCGAAGCTGATCGAGCGCTACCTTCCCACGGCCCAAAAGCTCGCCGCGTACGCGTACTCCAGGCGAGGGCCGCAGGCTCCGGAGTTCGCCGATTATCTCCAATGGGCGCGCCTGGGCATGATCGAGGCCTTCGACCGCTTCGATCCGAGGCGCGAAGCTTCCTTCGTCACCTTCGCCGGGTATCGCATCCGCGGCGCGATCCTAAGCGGTCTGGAGCGCGCGACCGAGCAGGCCGCCCAGCATGCCCGCCGGAAGCAGATGGAAAAAGAGCGCGTCGAGTCGGTCATCGGAAGCGCGAGCGGCGCGTCCGAGGCGCTGGAGGAGCTGGTCGAGGTCACCGTCGGACTCGCGTTGGGCTTCGCGTTGGAGGACTCCGGACTGAGCGCCGAACCCGAGACACTCGACCCGTATCGAGTGCTTGAGCTGAAGCGCCTGCGGGAGCGCCTGCTGCTCATCGTCGAGGCGCTGCCAGAGCGCGAGAAGCAGATCGTGAAGTGGCATTATTTCGAGCACATGGATTTCAAGCTGATCGGGCTCGCGTTTCGCCTCTCGAAGGGGCGCATCTCCCAGCTGCACGCCCGCGCGTTGAAGCTGATCCGCGAAGGCCTGCGGTCCATCGACCGGTTCGATTTGAGCTTGTGAGACCGGTCAGTTGCCGGCGTAATTGGACAGGACGGCGCGGAATTGCCGCTCGAGTTCCGGGTGCTCCCGGATGGCCTCTTCGATGCGCTCGACGAGCTCCAGCGCTTTCGGATCGTTCTGCAGCGCTTCGCCGAGTTCCGATGCCAGCACCGACTCGATGAAAACGCGCCGCCGCTTGCGATCGCGCTGCGGGTCCGCCGCGTCGACCGCCGCGAGGCGCTCGCTGAGCCGTTGCTTGAGCGTGCCGGACCGATCGGCCTGCTCGGTCGGCGCGCTGCCCGCCCGCGCGGAAACTCCCTTTGCGGGGGAATCCAGGCGCTGCGCCTGGTCCGCCAGCCTTTGTCGCAGCAGCTCGAGCGCCGGGTTGAGCCTGCTGATCGGGTCGGTCATAACTCTCTCGGTCGGTCGGAGTCCTACTTCTTCTTCTTTTTGTCGCCCTCGTCGTCCCCGCGGTTCTCGCGGTACGCGGAGAGGACTGCCCGGCCGGAAGGCCGGATCGATGGCCGGATAATGGGCTCGGCGCCGGCGGTGGCGCCGGGCTGCTGCTTGCCCAGGCGCTCCTGCACGTCGTGCAGAACCCTGCGCATATCCACGTTGAGCGCCTCGTTGAAGTTGTTCGCCTTGATGCCCCGCTCGAGGCAGCTCTTGCATTCCTTGAATTCGTCGCGCGCCAGATGCAGCATCCCGGTCTTGAACAGGTGCAGGAAGTGATCGGGCCCGAGCTTGTCAAGAGGCCGCCAGGCCGACTCGGCCTGCGCGACCCGGCCGCTGGTGAGATGGAGGAGCCCGAGCTGGAAGTGCGCGGTCACGAGCGACGAATCAAGCTCGACCGCCTTCGCCATCTCCTCCGCGGCGCGATCATAGAGGCCCATCTGCGCGTGCTCGGCGGCAAGCATGTAATGCAGGCGTCCTTCGCGCGGCTTCAAGTCGAGCGCCCGCTTCAGATACGTGATCGACTGCTCGTTGCGATTTTCCTTCGACGCCTGCAGCGCGAGCTGCAGCAATTCATCGACGTCGAGCCTTTCTACGGTGGACTTTTCCATTTGAATCTCTCCCAAGGGAGCTCGCTTGCCGGCACCCGCATGAACTGGCCCTTCATTCTATCCCCCTGCGCCGCGGCGGGCCATTCTTTGCCGGCGCCGGCCCCAGCCTTTGGGCACGGGGTTTCCCTCGTATATCACCGGATCTGGCAATAAGTTTATGCCCGCAACCCCTCGATCGGCTCAGAACGCGATCCGGGAACTGGAAGCACATCAATTTTTGCACTAAGGGTGGTAGCAGCGTAATGTTAAGAAGGAGGAAACAATGAAGGGGTTAAAAATTGGAGTTTTGAGCCTTGCCTTTCACTGTTAGCTCAACTCGGGGCTGGATGGGGATGGCCGCGTTACTCCTTCTCGTGGCCGGATGCGGCAGCGGCTTCCACTACGAGAAGTTGTCCTCGGAAGTCTATCCAGTCACCGAGGACGTTGCCTGGTTGGCCGGCGAGCCGACTCGGCCCTACACGGTCATCGCGAAGTTCCGCGGGGCGGAGACTTCCCTATGCTCCTTGTCGCAGCCCTATTGTTCCCTGTACGAAGAAGCCACGCGCCGTGGGGCGGACGCGATATGGGTACAGCGCCGCGAGCCCTGGACCCGGCCGGAGCAGTGGGTCATCATCCAAGGCCGGATGACACGCATCCCGCCCGCGACGTACGAACAGATCGAGGGAGTGTTTATTCGCTACAAGTGAATCACGCATCGCGGAGCCCGATCCGAGCCGCGCTTCAAATACCAGATCCCGACACCCCAAAATAAAACCGCCGGGACCGTGAAGTACCACGCGAACCTGGAGTGGTAGGCGGCAAGCGTCAAGCTCGCCGCGGGAATGAGCGCAAGGAGCGCCCGGTGGAACAAGGTGCTGGCCGGGAGTTTTTTCTCAGTGTCGCTGGACATCGGAGGATGCGCCGGAACGGGGCGGCGGCGTTTTCGGCAATTGCTTCGCGCCGTAAATCCGCAGGTGCTCGATCAGAGGTTGAGCGCCCTCGGCGGGCGCTTGCTGCAGCACCTTGGCGAGCAATTCCTTGGCGAGCTCCTCCTTTCCCCGGATTTTGAGAAGCACCGCCCGGGCGAAGCTCGCGCCGAAGCTGGCCGGGTCGAGACGATGCGCCACCCGCACTTCCTGCTGCGCTTCGTCGACGCGGGCCTGGAGCGCGAGCGTCGAGGCGAGGCCACCGTGCGCCTCGGCGAAGTTGCGATCGATCGCGACAGCTTGACGAAAAGTCGTTTCGGCCCCGCGCGCATCCTTCGCGGCGAGCCGCGCCCAGCCCAGCGCCACGATCGTTCCTGAATTCTCCGGCATGAGGCTCACCGCCTTCTCGAGCCCGGCGATCGCCTCGGCATGCTTCTGCTCATATAGCCGAATCAAGCCGAGGCCGAGCCAGGCGCGCGGGTTTTCCGGCTCGCGGCGCAGGATGTTGCCGAAGAACCTCTCGGCGTCTTCCATGTCCTGCTGCTCGATGGAGTAGGCGCCGGCGACGGTGCTCGCGTGCAAGTTCTCGGGATCGCGCGTCAACACGTCCTGCGCGAGCTCGCGCGCCCGCGGCATGTTGCCGTCGTCCATCTCGAGCAACGCGAGATAGGCCTTGCTCTGGTCGTCCTGAGCTTCCCCCAGCCACCGGTTGCAGAATTCGATGGCCTCCGGCATCTTGCCCATATGATGCAGGCTGCGCGTCAGATACGCGAGGTTGTCGCGCGTCTTGAGGCCGAGCGACAGGGCGCGATCGAAATTCTCCTGCGCCTCGCGCCATTTGTCCTGGTAGAACTGTGCGAGGCCAAGGTTGTAAAACAGCGCCGCGCTATCCCCGTCTTCGCGCAGAAGACCGGCGAGGATCGCCTCGGCCTCGGAAAAGCGGTGCTGAGAGATGCGCACCGAAGCGAGGCGGCTTCGCGCCGCCGGGTGTTGCGGCGACTCCACGAGACAGCGTTCGAAGGCGGCCACCGCCTCCTCGAAGCGCGCGGCTCGATGGTAGAGATCGCCGAGCGCGAGCCACAGCAAGGCGTTATGCGGGTCAGCCTTGACGTAGGACTCGTGTTGGGCGAGGGAAAGCTCGAGTGAGCTGGTCGTGGAATCTGGCGTCATCGGAAATTAGATAGGACTCCCTGAACGGACATAAGCGTACTCCGTTCCGCCGGGATTTTCCCGAAAATGCGCGAAAGATTCTTGACGCTACGGACTGTCGGAGAATTACTGAATTTGTTCAGGAATCGTAAGCCCAACGGATTGGGTCATTCAATTTCTTGATGTTTCTGTCGTCCAAGGTGACGCGGTTTCCTGCGCTTTGTTCTCTCTTTGGAAAAAATACTGGACGCCGATGTGTTGGCGTGCCTTTTCCTCCGATTTTCGATTGAGCGACTCGCTCCCTTTGAATGGGTCTTCGTATAATTTCAGGCACAATCCTTCGTCGATCTCCTGCACTGTTAATGAGGGAGTGCTGGCTAGGCGACTTTTCTCAATCAAGTTTACATAGGGCTTCCCGAGGAAATTCAT
>VBDM01000088.1 GCA_005881355.1 Betaproteobacteria bacterium | reverse complement strand
CTCGTCGCAGGTGAGGAACGCCGTGCCCATCTGCACCGCGTCCGCGCCGAGAGCGAGCGCCGCTGCGATGCCGCGGCCGTCCATGATGCCACCCGAAGCGATCACCGGGACCCGCACCGCGTCGACCACCTGCGGCACGAGTGAAACCGTTCCCACCATCCCGGCGTCGAACTCGGCGGCGAAGCTGCCCCGGTGGCCGCCGGCCTCGGCCCCTTGGGTGATCACGGCATCGACTCCCGCTTTTTCGAGCAAGACCGCCTCATCGACGGTCGTCGCGGTGCCGAGGAGAAACATCCCGCGCGCCTTGATGGCTTCGATAGTGCTTGCGGGCAGAACGCCGAAAGTAAAGCTGAACGCGGACGCTCCGCTCTCGAGCGCTGCCGCGAGCTGCTCGCCGAACGAATCTGCAGCGAGGGTCGGGACCTGCGGCGGCGGGAGCGCCAGCTCCGCGTAAAAGGGCGCTACGCGCTCCAGAGCCGGCTTGGGATCCTTCGGCGCAGCCGGCGCCGGTTGTGGCGCGAACAGGCTGATCCCGAACGGCCGGGCGGTGAGCCCCTGCACCGCCCGAGAAGTCTCGAGGATTTGCTGCGGTGTGAGGTAAGCCGCGCCGATAAAACCCAGCGCTCCGGCCTCGCCGACCGCCGCCACGAGCTCCGGCGTGTCGCCGCCGCCCGCGAGCGGGGCCTGGATAACGGGATACGTCATGCTCAGTTTCTGCATCAACCCGGTCCTGAACGGCATACGGCATCTCCTCGGCAGCGGGGTCGTGGCAAGTAAGGTACGTTGACCGAACAATCCTGACAAATGAATAAGTGGATCATTTCAGGAAAACCGGAAAGCCTGCGAGAATTCCGCCTGTCTCGTCGGTTGCCTGAACAGGAAACGCGGTGCCCGGAAAAACCTCCAGAGCGCGAGCGGTCGTGGCGGTCTGGCCTGATGCGATTCATCACGCGCTCAAATCTCAGGGCGTGCGGCAGGTCTCGTATGTCCCCGATGCGGGCCACAAGCGCCTGATCGAGCTCTGCCACGCAGATAAAGACATGACCGTGGTGCCGCTTACCACCGAAGAGGAAGGCATCGGTCTTGCGGCGGGTGCGTGGCTCGGCGGCGAGCGCGCAGCGCTCCTCATGCAGTCGAGCGGCGTCGGCAATTGCGTCAACGCGCTGACGCTCGCGGCGAATTGCGCCTTTCCGCTGCTTGCCCTCGTGACGATGCGCGGCGAGCGGGGAGAGCTCAACCCGTGGCAGATTCCCATGGGCCAGGCGGCGCCGGATGCGCTGCGCCTGATGGGCGTGCGCACAATGCGTCTGGGGCGCGCGGAGGAAGCGGGCGCTACCGTGGCCGCGGCGGCGAAGCTCGCTTTCGAAGGCCACGGCGCCGTCGCAGTGCTGATTTCACAGGCCATGATCGGCGTGAAGTCGTTCGGGGACAAGCCTTGAGGAGCGCGGAGCTCGATCGCCGCAAGGTCGTCCGCTCGCTGCTCGAGCGGCGCGGCGCGCTTCTCGTCGTCGCGGGCCTCGGATCGGCGGCGTGGGACTGCACCGCGGCGGGCGATCATCCGCTCACTTTTCCCCTGTGGGGTGCGATGGGGTCGGCGTGCATGATGGGACTGGGGCTCGCGCTCGCGCAGCCCAAGCGGCGCGTGCTCGTCGTCACCGGGGACGGCGAGATGCTGATGGGGCTGGGGAGCCTCGCCACCGTCGGCGTGCAGCGCCCGGCCAATCTCGCCGTCGTGGTCCTCGACAACGAGCGCTACGGCGAGACCGGCATGCAGAAGACCCACACCGCTTACGGTGTGGATCTTGGCGCGATCGCCCGAGCGTGTGGGTTCGAAGCCCGCATTGTCCGAAAGAGCGCCGAGATCGCAGCGATGCGTTCGGGTGTTTACCGCGGCCGCGGCCCGCTTTTCTATCAGGTGAAGGTAACACCCGAGACCCTGCCGCTCGCTCTGCCGCCGCGCGACGGCGCCTATCTGAAACAGCGTTTCCGTGAGGCGCTGCTGGGTGGAAAGAGTACAGCGTAGTGATGCGGTCGCACCTTCACTGCTCCATCGCGCTCGCGGCGAAAACTTCGTCGAGGGCTACCAGGCGCGGGGTCAGGCCCTGCTCGTGGGAGTAGAGCGCCGCGGTCTCGAGCACTTTGCGGTTGGCCTCGATGCCGTGGCGCACGAGCGCAGTGCGCAATGCCTCTGCCGCCTCGCGTCCGAGGAGTCCCGCGGCGACGTGATAATCGGCGTGCTCCAGGCGCTCCCGGTCCGCGATCTCATTGGCGCGCTCAAACGCCTTGTAGAGATTCAGGACGACCCAGGGATGCTTGTCTGCGATCTCCTTGCGGATGACCATGCCGTGGTTGATGGGAAAGATGCCGGTCTTGCGGTAGTAGCGGATTCCTTCCGCCGCGGGATCGGGAAAGAGCGGCTTGATGTCCGGGTGGTTCCAAAGGTCGGCGGTGCTGCGATCGACGAGGTTGGCGTTGACGATGTAATGGATCGTCGCATCCAGCTCCCCCGAGAGCATCATGCTTCCGATGTTTTTTTCCGGCGGGATCTGGTGGATCGTCACCTCGGGCGGCGCCGTGAAGCCGACCGCGCCCCGATGGCTGCGGGAAGGGCCGCGCTCCATCCAGAACTGCATGTCCTTCGGCGCGACGCCGAACTCGTGCTCGAGCACGCCGCGCGTCCAGAGCGCCGCAGTCTGCTGGTATTCCGGGACGCCCACGCGCCGGCCCTTCAGGTCGGCGGGCCGCTCGATGCCCGAGTCCCTTCTCACCAGGATTTCAGCGTGGAAGAATTTCCTCGTGGTGAAGACCGGCAGGCCGACCCAGCGGTCGTCGCCCTTCGATCGGGCCATCATCAGCGAGGAAAATGACATCTCGGAAACGTCGAAATCGGCGAAGCGCAGCTGCCGCCAGAAAAGCTCGGACGGATGCACGAGGCTCGGTACGAGGGTGATGCCTTCGGGCTTGACTCTGCCGTCGAAGATCGGCCAGGTCCTGGGATTGGACGCCATCGCAATGCTGAGCGGAATGCTCATGGGCACCTTCATCCAAGAAAGTGTACCGGGAAACACCATGGGGGCGCTGACACGAGGCCGGCCCCTGCCATAAAATGAAGGCGGAAGATGAAATAGGAATCCCATGGCGGATCTGAGCAACTGGGCGTTTCCGCCCGAGATGCAGCCCAAGCCCGAGGAAGCGCGCTTCGACCTCGAGGCGGCGCTCGATTCGATGGTGCTGCTGCGCGCCGATGTTCCCGAGGATGCCTTTACCGCCGGCATACTCGGCACCGAGCGGATCGGCAACGGCGTCGTCATCCGCGACGACGGGCTCGTGCTCACCATCGGCTATCTCATCACCGAAGCGACGACCATCTGGTTGAACACGAACAAGGGCACGGCGGTCCCGGGCCATCCGCTTGCCTACGACCAGCCGACCGGCTTCGGCCTCGTGCAGCCCCTGGGCCGGCTGGGCGCGCCGGCGCTTGCCCGCGGCACCGCGGCGTCGAGCCGCGTCGGCGATGACGTGGTCGTGGCCGGTCATGGCGGGCGCAAGCACGCGCTCAAGGCCAAGCTCATCGCCAAGCGCGAGTTCGCCGGCTACTGGGAGTACGTGCTCGACGAGGCGCTCTTCACTGCCCCGGCGCACCCGCATTGGAGCGGCGCGGCGCTCCTCGGCGGGGAAGGGCGGCTGCTCGGGATCGGCTCGCTGATGGTTCAGGAAGAGCTGGGCGGCCGCACGGTACAGGGGAACATGATCGTGCCGATAGACCTCCTCGAGCCGATCTTCGAGGACATGGTCAAGCTCGGCCGCGCGAAGCGGCCATCGCGCCCCTGGCTCGGTCTCTACGCGACCGAGGTCAAAGGACATGTCGTGGTTTCGGGCCTCGCCGGGGGCGGGCCGGCGGAACGCACCGGGGTGCAGGTGGGCGACATCGTGATCGAGGTCGCAGGCGGGCGTGTCAGCGGGCTTGCCGACCTGTTCCGGAAAATCTGGAGTATCGGGACCGCGGGCGTCGAGGTGCCGCTCACGCTGGTGCGCGAAGGCACGGTGTCGCGTGTTCGCGTGTCCTCGACAGACCGCCAGAACCTGCTCAAGAAGCCGGCGCTACACTAAAGATACCGGCGTCACCTCGGCAACCTGACGTCGTTTAACCGGTCCAAGGATCGATGCGGCGGTCTTTGCGGCGAAACCCGTACGCAAAGCCGCGGCGAGGAGCCCCTGCGATGGAGAACCGACAGCATGATCTGATGCGCCAGCAGATGATCGCCGAGGTCGTTGCCGACGCCGTGTTCCTCACGGCGCAGCTCGGCAAGTCCGCGTTCGCGGCTCGGGTGATCGAAGTGATGGGCAAGATCCCGCGGCATGAGTTCGTTCCTCTGGAGCTGCAGCCCTATGCGTACCTCAACTCGCCGCTGCCGGTCGGCTACGGCAAGACCATCTCGCAGCC
>VBDM01000440.1:2059-2586 GCA_005881355.1 Betaproteobacteria bacterium | reverse complement strand
AATCTTCACCAAGCTGATGGGGGACGACGTCGAGCCGCGGCGGCTGTTCATCGAGCAGAACGCCTTCATCGCCCGACTCGATGTTTGAAGGCCGCCCGCGACTGCGGGCATGGTTTTTCTCAGGCCGCTTTCTTGTTTCTCGCGGGCCGCGTACGACCGGCAGCTCGCTGCTTCGGGCGCGTCTTGGGCCCGCTTTCCACCTCCGTCCCCGGGACTCCTTCGATCGCCGCCACCTTCTCCGGCGAACGCCGAGTGGGTTTCGCCGCGCGGGGCGCAAACTCGAAACCCACCTTGCCGTCGGCACCGCGTACCAGGAACGCCGAGAACGGCCTGCCCTTTCGGGAAATGAACCTGTGCAAGAGATCGGTCCTTCCCGTGGCAAGCAGCTTCTGTATCTGCTCGGGCTCGATGGGCCGCTGCAGAATGACGCGCCCCGAGCGGAAGTCGCAGCGTCGCGCCGGGCCGACGCCGTTCTCGCAGATGTAGGCGAGCGGTTGCTCGAATACTCGGCCGCCGCACTTCGGGCA
>VBDM01000440.1:0-2034 GCA_005881355.1 Betaproteobacteria bacterium | reverse complement strand
GCCTGAAAAATCCACCGCTTCCGTGGTTCCATCGGCACCTACCTGCGGCCCGAAATCGAATTCGGCGCGGAACTCCGGGGAGAGGCGCACCATCGCGGCAAATGGTTTGCCGGCTCGGCTGCGGAAACCGGTGAGCGGTCCTACGGACCGCTTCACGATTAGCGTTTCGATCTCCTCCGGGGCGAACTCGCGGCTCGAGACCACTTTCCAGATCGAAAAGTCGCATTTTTGGCACTTGAACTTGCGGTAGTTTTCCTGCACCCTGCCGCCACACTTCGGGCACGGGGTGCTCAGTGTACGAAATGCCGTGTCGGGGATCTTGCCTCGCTTGATGCGCGATACCATCTCGCGGGTAAGATCGACGATGTGATTCATGAATTCGCTGCGCGGGAGATTCCCGTGCTCCATCTGCTTCAGCTTGAATTCCCAGTTTCCTGTGAGTTCCGGAGACGACAGCTCGTTGATGCCGAAGTGGCGCAGCGCGAAAAGGAGTGACGACGCCTTCGGCGTTGGTTGCAGTTCGCGCCCGCTGCGATGCACGTAGTCTTCGTAGATCAGGCCTTCGATGATTTGCGCGCGGGTAGCGGGCGTACCGAGCCCTTTTTCGCTCATCGCTTCGCGCAGCTCCTCGTCCTCGACGAGCTTTCCGGCGCCTTCCATCGCCGAGAGGAGCGTCGCCTCGGTGAAGCGTGCCGGCGGCTTCGTCTGAGTAGCGCGAACTTCCACCTCCCGGGTGTGCACTTTCTCTCCGGGCTTCCTTGCCGTAGACCTCGAGCCAGCCGGCTTCGGTCATTACCCTGCCTTCGGTCTTGAAGGCTTCGCCCTCGACGCGCGTGATGCGCGTCGTGACAAGGTACTCGGCTGCGGGGAAGAACACTGCAAGAAAACGCCTCACGACCAAATCGTAGAGCTTCGCTTCCGCCTCGGAGAGGTGCCGCTGCTGCTGAATCGTGGGGATGATCGCGAAGTGGTCGGAAATCTTCTTGTTGTCGAATATGCGCTTGTTGGGCTTGACCCAGCCCTTCTTCAGGATCTGCGCCGCATGCCGCGCGTAGCTGGAGGCTTTCTGTCCGGTGAATGCATCGAGCGTTCTCTTCACCGTGCCCAGATAGTCCTCGGGCAGCGCGCGCGCGTCGGTTCTCGGATACGTGAGGACCTTGTGCCTTTCGTACAGCGCCTGGGCAAGCGCGAGCGTGGTCTTCGCCGAAAAGCCGAAACGGCCGTTCGCGTCGCGCTGCAGGCTCGTCAGGTCGTAGAGAAGGGGCGAGAGCTGCGAGGCGGCCTTCGCTTCCTCGGTGGCGACGCCCGGCCTTCCCAGGCAGCTCGCGCGGATGGCCGTGGCGCGCTTCTCCTCCCACACCCGCTCGGGCCTCGCCTCAGCGTCTTCTTTCGCTTTTTGGAAGTTTTCGTCGAACCACCGGCCGGCGTACTCGCCCTGCGCGGCGGCAAACGTGGCGTGAATTTCCCAATAGTCGCGCGGCTTGAAACCGCGTATCCGGTCCTCGCGCTCGACGAGGATCGCAAGCGTCGGGGTCTGAACGCGGCCGACCGTGGTCTTGTAGAAGCCGCCTTCCTTTGAATTGAAAGCGGTCATCGCTCGCGTGCCGTTGATGCCTACCAACCAATCCGATTCCGAACGGCACACCGCGGCGTCGGCGAGAGGGCGCAGCTCGCGGTCCTTGCGCAGCTGCTCGAAACCCTCACGGATCGCGCTTTGCGTCATCGACTGCAGCCACAAGCGCTCGATCGGCTTCTTGTTGCCGGCATGCTGGACGATGTAACGGAAAATCAGTTCGCCCTCACGACCGGCGTCGCATGCGTTGATGACGCCCGTTACGTCCTTGCGCCCGAGCAGCTTCACCAGGAGTCGCAGTCGTTCCGCGGTGCGCTCGATGGGCTGCAAATCGAAATGAGGCGGAATGACCGGAAGGTTGGCAAACGACCATTTGCCGCGCTTGACCTCCACGCCTTCAGGCGGGACGAGTTCCAGCAAATGGCCGATCGCCGAAGAGAGCACATAATCCCGGCTCTCGT
>VBDM01000087.1:12712-16665 GCA_005881355.1 Betaproteobacteria bacterium | reverse complement strand
TTCCCGTCGCCCATCACCGGCGTGAGGATCTCGCCGTCCTTCATGCCGTAGCGCCGGCAGGAGACGAAGTCCTCGACGCCGTAGGCCGGAGCGCTGTGGACGATGCCGGTGCCCTGCTCGAGCGTCACGTATTCGCCGAGATGCACGGGCGACAGGCGATCGTAGAAGGGATGGCGGAAACCGATCCCCTCGAGCTTCGTCCCCTTGCACGAGGCGAGCGTCCTGCCGGAGAGCTCGTAGCGCGCGAGGCAGGCGTCGCGCAGGTCGTCGGCGAGGATCAAGAGCCCGCGCTCGGTCCGGACCAGCTCGTAGGTGTTGTCCGGGTTCACATTGAGCGCCTGGTTGGCGGGGAGGGTCCAGGGCGTCGTGGTCCATATCACGATCCAGCCTTTTTCGGCCGGGAGCTTTTCGAGCCCGAACGCCTTGGCCACCTTGTCAGCCTCGGCGAAGGGAAACCCGACGTCGACGGCGAAGTCGGCCCGGTCCATGTACTCGACCTCGGCCTCGGCGAGCGCCGAGCCGCAGTCGAAGCACCAGTTCACCGGCTTCAGGCCGCGGTAGATATACCCCTTCGCGAGGAGCTTCGCGAGCGTCCTGATCTCGTCCGCCTCGCTCCGGAACGCCATGGTGGTGAAGGGATGGTCCCAGTCGCCGAGCACGCCCAGGCGCTGGAAATCCTTCTTCTGCCGCTCGATCTGCTCGGCGGCGTAGGCGCGGCACAGGCTCTGCGTCTTCTCCACCGGCAGGCCCTTCCCGTAGCGTTTTTCGATCTCGCGCTCGATCGGCATGCCGTGGCAGTCCCAGCCCGGCACGTACACCGCGTCGAAACCCGCCATGTTGCGCGACTTGGCGATGACGTCCTTGAGGATCTTGTTGATCGCGTGGCCGAGATGGATGTCGCCGTTCGCGTAGGGCGGGCCGTCGTGCAGGATGAATTTCGGCCGGCCGCGGCTCGCCTCGCGGATCCTGCGATAAACGTTCCTCTCCCGCCATTCCTTCACCCATTGCGGCTCGCGCCTGGCCAGATCGCCGCGCATCGGGAACGGCGTATCCGGAAGATTCAGGGTTTTCTTGTAATCGGTCTTGTTCTCAGGCATCGCGGTGATCCAGGAGGAAGCTCCTCGCGGCCTCGCAGTCGCGCCCGATCTGGGCCTTGAGAGTGTCGAGGTCGGAGTACTTCTCCTCGTCGCGGATCTTGTGCAGGAACTCGACGCGCACGTGCGCCCCGTAGAGGTCGCCGGAAAAATCGAACAGATGCACCTCGAGCACCGCGCGGCCGCTCGCCGTGATGGTAGGCCTCACGCCGAGGCTCGCGACGGCGGGGCGGGCGGCGGCGCCGATGCCGTGCACCCTCACCGCGTAGATGCCGGTGAGCGGGGGGCGGTTGTGCCTGAGCTGCACGTTGGCCGTGGCGAAGCCGAGCTCGCGACCGAGCTTTCTCCCGTGAACGACGCGCCCGCTGATGCTGTACGGCCGGCCGAGCAGCGCTTCGGCCGCCGCGAGGTCGCCGGCGGCGAGCGCTGCGCGGACCGCCGAGCTCGACACGCGCGTGCCGGCGCGCATCACCACCGGCATGATCTCGACCCCGTATCCGTAGCGGCCGCCGAGCGTCTTCAGGAGCGCTAGGTCGCCCGCGCGCTTCGCGCCGAACCGAAAGTCCTCGCCGACGAGGATCCAGCGCGCTTTCAACCGCCCGGTCAGCACCTGCTCGACGAAGCTCGCCGGCGCGATCGCCGCGAACGATCGGACGAAACGCTCCACGTGGACGCGCTCGACGCCGCGTTCCGCCAGCAGCTCGAATTTCTCGCGAAGCGAGGTGAGGCGCGTGGGCGCCGTCGACGGGGAGAAGAATTCGCGCGGATGGGGTTCGAACGTCAGCACGCAGCTCGCGAGGCCGCGCCTGCGCGCCTCGTCCGTAAGGCGCGCGAGCATCGCCTGGTGCCCGAGATGAATGCCGTCGAAATTGCCGACGGTCAGCGCGACCGGTGGAAGCGTGGCGGCGGAGGCGCCGTGGGTAAGCAGCATGAAGCCCGGAGAACAAACGCAAAGTTTTGAATTATAGCGGCTTTCGGATGACGCCAGACCCGGACTGGACTTCGGCGCGCCATGCCTCGCCCTTTCATCGAGCGAGACGTGCGCGAGGGATTCGAAGCCGGCCGGTCCTAGTTGAGGCGCGCGGCGGACTGCTTGAGCTCGACGACCTTGCCGTGGATCTCCGCGGCGTCCGACGCCTGCGGCCGCCGCCGCAGGTAGTTCTGCAGGTCGGACAGCGCCGGCCGGAAGCACTCGAGCTGCTGGTACACCAGCCCCCGGTCGCGCAGCTCCTCGGCCGACTCCGGCATCACGAGCAGCATCCGGTGCATCACCGCGAGCGCCTGTTCGAGCTTTCCGCTGTGCATGTAGATATTTTTCAGATTGCGCAGAACCCGGGCGATGATCTGGCGCGGGGTCGCCGGTTCCAGATACTGGTCGAGCTGCGCCTGCTTCGCCTTCTCCGAAGACAGCACTTGCTCCAGGCGCTGGCGCAGATCGGCTTCGGACTGCGCCTCGCCGCCGGTGAAGGGATCGAGCACGAGCTGGCCGCGCTTGACCGCGAGCTTGACGAGGAAATGCCCCGGGAAGGAAACGCCCTTCAGGTTGAGGCCGAGGCGCTTGCCGACTTCGAGGTAGAGAATGGACAGGGTGATCGGAATTCCGATGCGCCGCTCGATGACCTCGTTGAGGTAGCTGTTGCGCGGGTCATAGTAGTCATCGATGTTGCCCGAGAAGCGCATTTCGTTGAACAAGTAGTAGTTCAGGGCGAGCACTTTCTGCTCGGCGAAAGCATCGCCCGCGATGCGCTTCCTGATCGCGACGGCGATATCGTCGAGCCGCCCGAGATAAGCGGGTATGTCGATGTCGGGGTAGATGTCCTGCGCGAGCATGAAGCTCGCTTCGGCGAGGTTGAACTGGTCGCGCGAGACGATTTCGGCGAAATGCTCGAGCTGGGCGTTCATCGCGTTCAGGCCGCGCGTCTTGCGAAGTCGCTCGTCCGGAATCCGAGGATCCACAGGCTGCCGAAGTACGCCGCTCCGCCGAGGAGAATCAGACCCGAGATCGCCGCGGCGCGCATCGCTCCCGGCGCGGCGAGCCACCAATGCTCGGGCCCCATCGCAAGCCATAACACGACCCCCATCGCCGCCAAAGCGGCCGCGACCTTGAGCGTGAACTTCCTCCAACCCGCCTGGGGGTGATAGATGCCGTGCTCGCGGAGCTTGCGGTAGAGAAGGCCGGCGTTGAGGCAGGCTCCCAGTCCTATCGCGAGCGCAAGCCCCGCGTGCTTGAGGGGAACGATCAGCGCGGCGTTCATGATCTGGGTGGCGATCAGGGTCACGATGGCGATTCGGACCGGCGTCCTGATATTTTGCCGTGCATAAAAGCCGGGCGCCAGCACCTTTACCAGGATCAGGCCGAGCAGCCCGACGCTGTAGGCGATCAGCGCCCGGCGGGTCATCCAGACGTCCTGCTCGCCGAATTGCCCGTAGTGAAACAGCGTCGTGACGAGCGGCACCGAAAGCAATGCCAGCGCGACGGCGGCCGGCGCCGCAAAGAGGAACGTGAGGCGCAGGCCCCAGTCGAGCAGCTTCGAATACTCGCCTTCGTCGGAGGCGGAGTGATATTTCGACAGGCTGGGGAGCAGAATGGTGCCCAGCGCCACCCCGAGCAGTCCCGTAGGGAATTCCATCAGCCTGTCGGCGTAATAAAGCCAGGAAACGCTGCCGTTATCGAGGTAGGACGCAAAGATCGTGTTGATCAAGATGCTCACCTGACCTACGGATACTCCGAATGCGGCCGGCCCCATGAGCACTACTATCCGGCGCACTCCGGGATCCGACCACCCCAGCGCTGGCCGCGGGAGCATGCCGATTCGCGCGAGCGCGGGGATCTGCAGCGCGAGCTGCAGCACGCCGCCG
>VBDM01000087.1:5856-12669 GCA_005881355.1 Betaproteobacteria bacterium | reverse complement strand
AGAAAAACAACGCCCCGAAAATAAACGAGAGATTGAGCAGCGCCGGGGTCAGCGCCGGAATCGCGAAGCGGCTCCAGGTGTTGAGGATGCCGCCCGCGAGCGAAACGAGCGAGATGAAGAGAATATACGGGAAGGTGATCCGCAGCATCGCCACGGTCAGATCGAACTTCGCCGGCGTAGCTGCGAACCCCGGGGCGCTGATGTAGATGATGACCGGGGCAAGCGCCACTCCGAGGACGGTCGCCGCAAGCAGCGCGAGCGTCAGCAGCGTCGCGGTGCGGTCGACCAGTTGTTTGGTATCGGCTTCGCCTCGGCGGTTCTTGTACTCGGCGAGCAGAGGCACGAAAGCCTGCGAGAACGCGCCCTCTGCGAACAGGCGCCGCAGCAGATTGGGGATGCGGAAGGCGACGAAGAACGCGTCGGTCACCACCCCCGCGCCGAACAACCTCGCGATCAGGACATCCCGGACGAATCCGAGAACGCGCGACACGAGCGTCATGCTGCTCACGGTCGCGAGCGCTCTCAGCAGATTCATGCGGGAATTATAGCTTTCGCCGCCGGAAAACCTTGCGCCGGGGTGCGGCACCGATTACAATTGCGCCCTTTCGTTCAGGCACCGACATGGCGAATACCAAGGGCGCGCGCAAAGCGGCCCGTCAATCCGAGAAGCGGCGCAGGCACAACGCGAGCCTGCGCTCGGCGCTGGCGAGCGCGATCAAGAGCGTCACCAGGGCAATTCAGGCCGGCGACAAGGCCGCCGCGCGGAAAACCCTGAGCGATGCGAGCGGCATCATCGACCGCATCGCCGACAAGAGAGTGATCCACAAGAACAAGGCGGCGCGGCACAAGAGCCGGCTCGCGGTGCGGCTCAAGGCGATGGCCGGCTGATCCGGCGCCGAACCGGCGTCGAGTAGTCGGGGTTCCGGAGGGCGCCGAGTATAGCACCGCCTTCTTGCGCTTCCCCGCGGTTTCCCGCAACAATCCGGTTTTTCGCGCGGCTCCATGAAAAAACCGGTCAGTCGGGTCCTCATCATCAACGACGAGCCGCTCGTCCTGAAGGAATTCGTCAAAGGGCTCAACGCAGCCGCCCGCTCGCTCGACAACCCTCTGGGCATCACCTTCTCCGGCGTCACGACTGCGCGCGAAGCGCTCGGCGCGATCGAGACGGATGGCGATCTCCAGGCCGTCGTGGTCGACGACAAGCTTTGCCAAAAAGGAGATGTCGGCGCTCGAGCTCGTGCAGCGCGTCACGCGCTTCCGGCCCGAGCTCGACGTGTACATCCTCATCGCGCAGGAAGACGAGGACGAGATCGTCGATGCGCTGTTCGCGGAGGCGGTCGACGGCTACTTCTACCGCGAGGAGCGCGATTACCGCGGCATGTACCGGATCCTGAACGCCCAGATCCAGGAGCGCTCGAGGACGCCCTTCTACGACCAGCTCAAGAACTACGTCTGGATGGCGAAGGATTCCTGGCACACGCCGGGCCATTCCTCGGGGGAGTCGCTGCGCGGCAGCCCCTGGGTCAACGACTTCTACGAGTTCATGGGCGAGCACGTGTTCGACGCGGACCTCTCGGTGTCGGTCAAGATGCTCGACTCGCTGATGGACCCGACGGGCGTGATCGCCGAGGCGCAGACCATCGCGGCGAAGGCATTCGGCGCGCGGCGGACCTTCTTCGCCACCAACGGCACCTCCACCGCCAACAAAGTTATTTTCCAGACGCTGCTCGCGCCGGGGGAGAAGCTGCTGCTCGACCGCAATTGCCACAAGTCGGTGCACCACGGCGTGGTGCTCTCCGGCGCGCACCCGATCTATCTCGATTCCTCGGTCAACGGCAAGTACAGCCTGTACGGCCCGGTGCCCAAGAAAGCCATCCTGTCGGCGATCCGCAGGCATCCGGACGCCCAGGCGATCATCCTCACCTCGTGCACCTACGACGGGCTGCGCTACGACCTCGCGCCCATCGTCGAGGCGGCGCACAAGAAGGGCATCAAGGTGATCGTCGACGAGGCCTGGTACGGATTCGCGCGCTTTCACCCCGCTTTCCGCCCGACCGCCCTCGAAGCGGGGGCGGATTACGCCACGCAGAGCACCCACAAGGTGCTCTCCGCGTTCTCGCAAGCCTCGATGATCCACGTGAACGATCCCGGCTTCAACGAGCATCTGTTCCGGGAAAACTTCAACATGCACACCTCCACCAGCCCCCAGTACAGCATGATCGCGAGCCTGGATCTTGCGAGAAAACAGGCGGTGATGGAAGGCTACAAGCTGCTCTCGCGCACGCTCGCGCTCGCGCAGGAGCTGCGCGCCCAGATCAACTCGACGGGCGTCTTCCGCGTGCTCGAGCTCGAAGACCTGCTCCCCGAGGGTGTCAAGCGTGACAACATCCGGCTCGACCCGACCAAGGTGACCGTGGATATCTCCAGTTGCGGCTACACGGTGGAGGACTTGCAGCGCGAGCTTTTCGACCGCTACAACATCCAGGTCGAAAAATCCACGTTCAATACGCTCACCCTTCTGCTCACCCTCGGCACGACGCGCAGCAAGGTTTCGCGGCTGTACGACGCGCTCATGCGCATCGCGCGCGAAGGCCGCGCCCCGCGGCGCCTCTACCGCTTTCCCGAGATCCCCGGTTTCACCAAGCTTCGCTGCCTGCCGCGGGACGCCTTCTATTGCGGGGGGGAGCTCGCGCCGCTCGTCGACGAGCGCGACAACATCCGGCGCGAGCTGCTCTCCAGAGTCTGCGCCGACCAGATCGTCCCCTATCCGCCGGGCATTCCGGTGCTCGTCCCGGGACAGGTCATCACCCGCGAAATCGTCCAGTACCTGGTGGGCTTGCTGCGCTCGCAGAAGCGGGTGGAGCTGCACGGCATCGTCTACGACGGGTATTTGCCCTGCCTGAGGGTGCTGAAGCCGGCCGAGGAGCGCAGCCTGCGCCGGCTCGGGTGAAGAAAGTCATATTTTCCCGGAAAGTCATATTTTCCTGACTTGCGACCGGAAAAGCGGCATGTTATACAGGGCGTCCAGTCGAGATCATGCTGCCGTCATCAAATACGACGAAGTTCGGCTTCCGCATCCGCACGCGGGATGGTCTGGTCGTCGAGCACCTCATGATCCACGGCCGCGACGAAGCCGACGCCGAGCGGAAGCTTCGACAGATGTACCTGCACTGCGAGATCCTCGAGCGCTGCATCATGCAGCCGGCGATGATGCAGCCGACACTGGTCAGCAGGTAGGCAGTTCTCTCTCCGCTCAGCCTTCCAGAAATCCGGAGCCCAGCAGCTCCTCCAGCAGATTTGCGTGGTCGCGCGCGCCGCGGCGGCGAGCCCGGCACCGAGGTTGAGCACGGTGTGGCCGTCTTGCCGACCCCGCCTCTCTCTGATTGAACACCGTCAGCCGCGTTCCCATCCCCAAGTCGATGTGCTAAGCTACTGGCCCTTCAGAGAAATTCGATTATCGCACAGGGCGACGAGATGACTTCCCTCCGGCAGGCGCATCATTCAAGCGCTGCGGCGTCGCCCGTTCGGCCCGACACCCGACGACGCCGAGCGCGGCAGTAAAGCGCAACGTCCGCGCGCCTTGCGGCGCGCTCCAGAAGATTTTGGTGCAAGCTTCCGAAGCTGCGCCTCGAAAAACCAACGGGTGAGTCATGTCTCATTTGATGAACACATACAGCCGGATTCCCGTCGCCTTTGCCCGGGGCCAGGGCGTGTGGGTGTGGGACGAGTCCGGCAAGCGGTATCTCGACGCCCTCGCCGGCATCGCCGTGAACACGCTCGGCCACGGCCATCCCAAGCTGACCCGGGCGATCGCCGAACAGAGCGCACGCCTGATTCACGCATCCAACCTCTACCGCATCGCGGAGCAGGAAAAGCTCGCGGAGAAGCTCGCCGCGATCAGCGGGACGGAAAACGCGTTTTTCTGCAACTCCGGCTGCGAGGCGAACGAGGCGGCCATCAAGCTCGCGCGCCTCTATGGCCACGGCAAGGGCGTGGAGAGTCCCGCGATCGTCGTCATGGACCGCGCCTTCCACGGCAGAACGCTCGCGACGCTCTCGGCCACCGGCAACCGCAAGGTGCAGGCCGGTTTCGAGCCGCTCGTCACGGGCTTCGCGCGCGTGCCGTTCAACGACATCGAATCGGTGCGCCAGGTGGCCGCGCACGACCGCAGCGTCGTCGCGGTCCTGGTCGAGCCGATCCAGGGCGAAGGCGGAATCAACGTTTCCACGATGCAGTACCTGCGCGATTTGCGGGAAATCTGCGACCGGCAGGGATGGCTCCTGATGCTCGACGAGGTCCAATGCGGCCTCGGACGCACCGGCAAGTGGTTCGTCTACCAGCACGCCGGAATTCGTCCCGACGTGGTGCTGCTCGCCAAAGGCCTCGCATCCGGAGTCCCGATCGGGGTCTGCCTCGCGGGCGGGCCGGCGGCGCAGGTGTTCCAGCCGGGAACCCACGGCTCGACCTTCGGCGGCAACCCTCTCGCCTGCGCGGCGGCGCTCGCGACGCTCACCGCCATCGAGGAGGAAGGCCTGCTGAAAAATGCCGAGCGCACAGGCGCGATATTGCTCCGTGGCCTGCGCGACGCGCTCGACGGACAGCCGGGCGTGGTGGAGGTGCGCGGCCAGGGCCTGATGATCGGCGTGGAGCTCGAGCGGCCTTGCGGGGATCTGGTCAGGCAGGCGATGGACGCCGGCCTGCTGATCAACGTCACCATGGACAACGTCATCCGCCTGCTGCCGCCGCTCGTCATCGGCGAAGCCGAGGCGCGCCAGGTCCTCGCCATCCTCGTGCCGCTCGCGCGCGAGTTCCTCGCTCAAGCCCCCGCCGCAGCGGCCGCCCGCGCATGAAAGCGCCGGCCGCGCCGCGGCACTACCTTCAGTTCAAGGACCTCTCGCGCGGGGAGTACGAGCACCTGTTCGCGCGCACGCGCTGGATCAAGGAGAAGTTCAAGCGCTACGAGCGCTACTGGCCGCTCGAGGACCGCACGCTCGCCATGATTTTCGAGAAACCCTCGACGAGGACGCGGCTGTCGTTCGAGGCGGGGATGCACCAGCTCGGCGGCACGGCGATCTACCTCTACACGCGCGATACCCAGCTCGGCCGCGGCGAGCCGGTCGAGGACGCGGGACAGGTGATCTCGCGCATGTGCGACATCGTCATGATCCGCACCTTCGAGCAGGAGATCATCGAGCGTTTCGCCGCGAACTCGCGCGTGCCGGTGATCAACGGCCTCACCAACGAGTACCACCCCTGCCAGGTGCTCGCCGACGTCTACACCTACGTCGAGCACCGCGGCCCCATCAAGGGGAAAACCGTCGCGTGGATCGGGGACTCGAACAACGTCTGCAACACCTGGCTGCAGGCGGCCGCCGTGTTCGATTTCAACGTGCACGTCTCCACGCCGCCCGGCTACGAGGTGGAGCCTGAGCGCGCAGGCGTCTACAACGACGACAACTACGAGAGCTTCGCCGACCCGATCGAGGCCGCCCGCGGAGCGGACCTGGTCACCACCGACGTCTGGACCAGCATGGGCTTCGAAGCGGAAAACGAGGAACGCAAGCGCGACTTCGAGGACTGGCAGGTGGACGGGGAAATGATGCGCGCGGCGAAAAAGGACGCGCTCTTCATGCACTGCCTGCCCGCGCACCGCGGCGAGGAGGTCGATGGCGCGGTGATCGACGGCCCGCAGAGCGTGGTCTGGGACGAGGCGGAAAACAGATTGCATACCCAGAAGGCTCTTATGGAGTTTCTGCTCCTCGGGAAGGTAACGAAAGGCAAAAAGAAAAAGGCGAAACGGTGAAAGACAAGGTAAACAAGGTCGTCCTCGCGTACTCCGGAGGGCTCGACACGTCGGTGATCCTCAAGTGGCTCCAGGACAGCTACCGCTGCGAGGTGGTGACCTTCACCGCCGACATCGGCCAGGGCGAGGAGCTCGGGCCCGCGCGGAAGAAAGCGCGCCGTCTCGGCGTGCGCGAGATCTTCGTCGACGACCTGCGCGAGGAGTTCGTGCGCGACTTCGTGTTCCCCATGTTCCGCGCGAACGCGATCTACGAAGGCGAGTATCTTCTCGGAACGTCGATCGCCCGGCCGCTGATCGCGAAGCGCCAGATCGAGATCGCCCGCAAGACCGGGGCGGACGCCGTCGCCCACGGCGCGACCGGCAAGGGCAACGACCAGGTGCGCTTCGAGCTCGGCTACTACGCGCTCGAGCCCGGCATCCGCGTGATCGCCCCGTGGCGCGAGTGGGACCTGACGTCGCGGGAAAAGCTTCTCGAGTACGCCGAGCGGCACGGCATCCCCATCGAGGGGAAGAAGAAGGGCGGCTCGCCCTACTCCATGGACGCGAACCTGCTGCACATCTCCTACGAAGGCCGCGTCCTCGAGGACCCCTCGCGCGAGCCCGAGGAAGACATGTGGCGCTGGACGGTGGCGCCCGAAAAGGCGCCCGGCCGCGCCGAGCACGTCGAGCTGGATTACCGCGCCGGCGATATCGTCGCGGTGAACGGCAGGAAGATGCGCCCCGCGGCCGTGCTCGCCGCCCTGAACAAGCTCGGCGGAAAGCACGGGGTCGGGCGGCTCGACCTCGTCGAGAACCGCTACGTCGGCATGAAATCGCGCGGCTGCTACGAGACGCCCGGCGGCACGATCATGCTGAAGGCGCACCGCGCGATCGAGTCGCTGTGCCTCGACCGCGAGGTCGCGCACCTGAAGGACGAGCTGATGCCGCGCTACGCGAGCCTCATCTACAACGGCTACTGGTGGAGCCCGGAGCGGAAACTCTTGCAGACCCTGATCGACGCTTCACAGGTC